>JAVBOZ010000143.1:0-4234 GCA_031549985.1 Oscillospiraceae bacterium
ACCGTGTCGATTCCCAACGCCTTCGCGTGGGCGATTTCGCGCCGGGCGCTGACGCCGTTATCAACCGTGACGATCAGCTTTGTCCCCCGCGAAGCCAGCGCGTCGACCGCGCCCATAGTCAGGCCGTAACCCTCCCGTACACGGTCCGGAATATGGTGCGAAAGCGCCTGCGTGCGCCCGGCAAGGTATGTATATAACAGCGCGGTGGCGGTGACGCCGTCGGCGTCATAATCGCCGAAGACGGTAATGTGTTCCCCTTCGGCAAGCGCGCGCTCAATCCGCTCCACCGCCGCTTCCATATCCGGCAAATCGTAGGGGTTTGTGAATGCGGACTCCCCTGCCCCGAGGAATTCCAACAGGTCTTCCGCCGTATCCAGCCCTCGGTTCAGCGCCAACAATGCCACGAAAGGGGGCAGTTCCGCTTCCCGCGCCAATTCGGCCGCCAACGCCTTGCGCTGCGCCTGATCTTTATCCAATAACCAGCGCTTACGAACCAAAGCGACCACCCCCTTCTTAATGTATGTATTAAAGTATAACACGTCGCTTTCGGGAAATCAAGGGCTGAATTTTCATTTGGAATACGGCTTAGATTCACATAAAAAAGCGGCGGAATCGCTTGACTTTTCCAATGGAAACGGCTATAGTAGTGACATCGTTTATTTTTTGGCCGACACCGCGCATTGCGCAGGGGAGGTTGTTGATTATGGGGACGACGACAAAAGAAAGCGGTGAGAACGCCGCAAAACCAGACACTGTCGACGGCAAACCAGCCGTCGCCAGCGGAAAACTGCTGACCAATCTGCCCCTGCCCGGGGCGGTGGAAACATATCTGCATGACCTGCCGGAGCAGCCCTGCTTTGTTCTGGTCGGCGACCTGACGCTCGAAGGGCGCTATGGTGCGAGCGCGCTGCTGTTCTTTGAGGATCACCTGGTGGCCTACGACAGCGCAAAGCGGCCGGAGCCGGAGGCGTTCCCTTACGCCGATCTACACAAAGCCAAAGTGCGCCGAATGTATGGCAACGCGCTGTTCTTGGCCGATTCCGAAGAGGGCAAGCCAAAAACCCTGCTGCGCTTTACCTACGCAGCGGCGGAGGTGGCTGAGGCGGCGGCGGGCTTCATCAAGGCTGTTCGTGATAACGGCTATAGTCCCATGCTGCTCGAAGGCGTTCAGGCCAGCTATGAGCGGCTGCGGAGCTTTTGCCCCAAATGCGGGCGCAAGCTGCGAAGGGCAGACGCCCCCTGCATTAACTGCGAGGGCAAGAGCAAGCTTCTGAAAAAACTCTCGGTCTATGTCAGGCCACATCTCGGCTCACTGGCGGTGTGCCTGCTGATGTCGGTGATCGTGACGGCGATGGACCTCGTGCCGCCCTATGTCACCGGCAAGATGGTTGACGGCGTACTGAGCGAACCGGGGGGCAGCGCCGTGATGTTCGGCCTGCAATGGCTGACCCTCGGGCTTTGGCAGATGGTGCTCTTCCAGCTCTGCGCATACGTCGTGCAATACGGCGTGGGGACGCTGCGGGGGTATTACCTGCGCGTGGTTGGCGACAAAATGATTGTCAGCCTCAAAAAAGACATCTATGCCAAGGCGCAGTTCCTGCCCATGAGCTTTTATGACAAAACCTCGACCGGGTCGGTGATCAACCGCGTCAACGGCGATACGGCGGCGCTGCAGGCCTTCATCCTGCGCATCAGTCAGGAGGCGGTGACGCAGGTGTTCCTGCTCCTCGGGCTGATCGTGGTGATGTTCCGCACCAATGCCCGGCTTTCGGTATTCTCGCTGGCGCCGGTACCGCTGGTTGTGCTGGGCAGCCGCATCTTCGGCAAAAAGATCGCGCCGAAATACCGCCGCATCTGGCGGCGCGGCTCGGCCATCTCGTCGTTGCTGGCCGATACCATCCCTGGCGTACGGGTGATCAAGGCCTTCACAAATGAGGACAGCGCCATCAATAAATTCGGCCGCTACTGCGACGAGTGGATGCGGGAAGACCGCTCTGTGGCCAAGCTTTCCACCTCCTTCAGCCATTTTGTGGGCTTCCTGGTCACCTGCGGTTCACTGGTGATCTGGGGCGTGGGCGGCAGTGAGGTGCAGCAGTCGCTGCACAACCCCGGCGTCGGCGGGCTGACCGTCGGCGTGCTGGTGACCTTCATCAGCTACGCGCAAAAGTTTTACGGCCCCGTCAATTTCCTCGCGACACTCAACGACAGCTACCAGAACGCACTGGCTTCGGTCGAAAAGATCCTCGATATCCTGGACGCCGAACCGGAACGCGACTTTGGCAGGGGCGAGACGCCGGAGACCTTCGAAGGCCGCATTGAGTTCCGAAACGTCAATTTTTCCTTTGACCGCTCCAAGAAGGTGCTGAGCAACATCAATCTCTTGATCGAACCGGGCGACACGGTGGGCATCGTCGGCACCACCGGCTCGGGAAAATCCACACTGATCAACCTGCTGCTGCGTTATTACGACGATTACGACGGCGAAATCTTTATCGACGACAAGAACCTCAAAGAAATTGACATGCAGTATTACCGCAACCAGATCGGCTATGTGCAGCAGGAACCGCTGATGTTCAAGGATACGGTGTTCAACAACATCGCTTACGGCGCGGGGAAGGTGCACGTCGAGCAGGTGCTCTCGGCGGCGGAAGTGGCCAACGCCCACGGCTTCATCGCCCGCCTGCCGGACGCCTACGATACGATGCTGGGCGAACGGGGTGTGGGGCTTTCCGGCGGCGAAAAGCAGCGGGTCAGCATCGCCCGCGCGGTGCTGAAAAACCCCGGCATCCTGATCCTCGACGAGGCAACCGCCGCCGTAGATAGCGAGACCGAGCACCTGATCCAGCAGGCGATTGAGCGCCTGATCCGCGGGCGCACAACGCTGATGATCGCCCACCGCCTTTCGACGCTGCGCAAGGCCAACAAGATCATCGTTGTTGATAAGGGCGAGATCATCGAATTCGGTTCACCGAAAGAACTGCTGGCGCTAAAGGGCAAGTACTACAAGCTTGTACAAATACAGACCATGGCCGAGACAGCCGAGACCCAGCGACAGGCGGAAAAGCTATCGTAAGGCGGCAAAGGAGGGATGCGTTTTGGCGCTTCGCTATATCGACGCACATGAGGTCAGGATCACTGAAAATGATGGTATTCTCGTGGACGTCGAATTCTATCATACGAAGGAAATACTGCGCGGCCTCGAACCGCGCCGTCTGTTCCCTATCAGCGGGCTGGATAAATTTATCACCCTGCTCGACAGCGAAGGCGCTGAACAGGCCATCGTGCGCGATTTGGCGCGCCTGATGCCGGAAAGCCGCGCCGCACTTGAAAACAGCCTGCGCGAATATTACATGATCCCCCGGATCAAGCGGTTCATCAAGATGGATGACAGCTTCAAAATTTGGATGTGGACAGTTGAGACCGACCGTGGAACATATACATTTGAGGTGCGCAATCACATCGCCAGCATCAAGGTACTTTATGACGGCCGGGTGCTGATCAAAGACGCCAACGACAACCGCTATGAGGTGCCGGACTTCAAGGCACTGGACACGCGCAGCCAGCGCCTGCTTTCGCCGAATCTTTAGGTGCGCGATTCCCCATACTAACAGCAAAGGAGCAGTTAAAGTGAAGCTGATCATCGCCATTGTAAACAACGACGACAGCACTGTTGTGGCCTCAGCCCTGACCAAGGAGGGCTTTTCCGTCACGCGGCTTTCGACCACCGGCGGGTTTTTAATGGTGGGCAACACCACCTTTCTCATTGGCGCGCAGGACGACCAGGTGCCGAAGGTCAAGCGGATCATCGATAAGTTTTCGCAGGTCAGAACCCAGGCGGTGCCTTCCACCGGGGCCTTCGGCAACGGCCTGCGCGCGGACGAGCTGCCAACAGACGTTCAGGTCGGCGGCGCGACCGTGTTCGTGCTGGGCGTTGAAAGCATGGATAAGTACTGATACTATTTTTCGTTAGAGAGCAGACAAAAAATCTTCGCAAAACCCATACATCAAAGGCTTATGCTCGATTTTTTGTACTCTGCTTAAACGAAAAGTAGTATGCAGGATGTGAGGGCAGAGCATGAAAATCGTTGTCATTGACGGGCAGGGCGGAAAAATCGGCTCGTTGCTGGTGAGCCGATTGAAGGCCGAAGTGGCGGGCATTGAAATCTGCGCCGTCGGGACAAACAGCATCGCCACTTCCGCCATGCTCAAAGCCGGAGCGGATTTCGGCGCGACG
>JAVBOZ010000004.1:0-13639 GCA_031549985.1 Oscillospiraceae bacterium
GTACTCCAGCTTCCCGTCGCGCACGCGCCCGAGGTGCAGCCAGTCGCCCTTGAACAGCTGGTGGTCGTGGGGGCCGCCGGCGATGTGCGTGTTCGGGCCGCCCGTGACCGCGGGCATCGGGCGTTGGTTTTGGCGGGCGGCGTATGCGCCAACAGCGTCCTGCGCGCGCAAATGCAACTTCGCTGCGAGGCCGAGGGCTTTGCCCTGTTCATGCCTGACCTTGCCTATTGCGGCGACAATGCGGCGATGATCGCCGCTCAAGGATATTACGAATGGCAGGCGGGGAATGTGGCGGACCTGGGCTTGAACGCCGTACCTTCACTCGGCATTGATTTTAGCGCTTCTGGGGATTGACAGCCACACATAAGCGGCGTATAATCAGAACTATAAAACATATGGCTCTTTTAGACAACCGTATTTGATACAGGAGGCAACGGGAGCACACTGTGCTCCCCTACAAAAGCACACAACGGCCAAACCGTAGGGGCGAACACAGTGTTCGCCCGCAATTACTACAAAAGCACGCAACGGCCAACCGTAGGGGCGAACAGTGTTCGCCCGCAATTACGCATCAATACCAACGTCTAAAACAGCCAAATATATAAAAGGAGCGGTGTCGGAATTATGGATATGCAAACCTCCGTCACCATTCGCCGGGCGGCCAAGGCGGATATCCCCGAAATCATCCGACTATTGATCTTGCTGGGCGAATATCATATCAAGCTTAAACCGGAGTTGTGCCGCGCCGCACCGACGCCGCGCAAGAAAAAGACGGTCAAAAAGTCCATGCTCAGGCCGAAGAACCGCGCGGTCTATTTGGCTGTGGATGCGCAGGGGCACGCCTGCGGGCTGCTCTACCTTTCAAAAACCGAGATGAAGACCAGCCCGGTGCTGCTGAACCAGCGCATCGTCAAGGTGGAGGATCTCTTCGTTGAGGAAGGCATGCGCGGGCGGGGGATCGGCAAGGCGCTGATGGCACAGGCGAGGCAGGCCGCGAAGGAATACAAGGCCGACTCCCTGACGCTGGAGGTCTGGGAATACAACAAGGCGTCGCAGCGGTTCTATGCGAACGAAGGGTTCACGACCTGGAATAAACTGATGTGGCTAAACATGGGGGAAGAATAACGCGCCGGGCTTCAATATACCAAGTAAAATAATATATAATTTTGCAAAGGAGATTTTTACATGGCAGACGCAGTACTTGATCAATTCACGCAGGCAAAACAGGAAGAGGCAAAGGCGGCGGGCCGCAAGCTCAAGGTCGGCATCATCGGCACCGGCTGGATCGCCGAGGCGCACATCGAAGCCTATAAGGATCAGCCCGACGTTGAGGTCATCGCGGCGGCGGATCTGATCCCCGGCAAGGCGGAGGCCTTTATGAAGCGCTACGGCGTGGAAGGCGTCCGTTTTTACCCCGACCACCTGGCTATGCTGGAGGCCGAACCGGAGTTGGACGCCGTCAGCGTCTGCACCTATAACCGCACCCACGCGGTCTGCACCATCGATTCGCTGAAGCACGGCGTCAACGTCCTGCTCGAAAAACCCATGTGTGTCACCACCGAAGAAGCCGTGGAAATCTGCCGCGCCGAAAAGGCGAGCGGCAAGGTGCTTTCCCTGGGCTTCCAGCCCCGCTTCGACGCCAACATGCAGATGATCAAGAAGATCGTCCAGGGCGGCGAGTTGGGCCAGATCTATTACATCCAAACCGGCGGCGGCCGCAGGCGCGGCATCCCCAACAGCACCTTTATTGAACAGAAGACCGCGGGCATCGGTGCGCTGGGCGATATCGGCTGTTATTCGCTTGACATGGTACTCAACGCCATCGGCTACCCCAAGCCTTTGACCGTTTCGGGCTATATCTCGGCCTTTTTCGGGCCGAATCCGCTTTACAACAACCCCGCCGACGCCGCGCGTTTCAACGTCGACGACTTCGCGGCGGCCTTTGTGCGCCTTGAAGGCGGTATCATCCTCGATTTCCGCATCGCCTGGGCGATGCATGCCGATACTCCCGGCGACACCATCATCTTCGGCACCAAGGGTGCGCTGCGCATCCCCTCAACCGACTGCTGGAACGGCTCGGTCGGCGGCCCGATGACCCTTTACCACGACCTCGCGGGCGAACGCGCCCAGACCACCGTGCCGGTGTTGAAAAACGACCCCAAGAAGGGCGGCCTGTTCAACCAGAAGATCCGCTCCTTCCTTGACGCCATTCTCGAAGGCGTCGCGTCGCCCGTGCCCGCCAGCGATATTTTGTATAATCAGGCGATCATTGACGGCATTCTCAAATCCTCCGAAGCGGGCCGCGAAATCGAGATCGTCATCCCCGAAATCTAACCGCCTGGCACCTGCGGTGCGGCTAGTCGCCTGCGGCGGGGCTAATCGGCTGCGCCGCAGCTGGATTTAGGCGAGATATTGCCCACAACCTTACGCAACCCAAATAGCCATAGAAAAGAGGAGATCCCCATGACAAAGACGGTAAAACGCACCCTGGCGATCCTCCTGGCGGCCTGTCTGCTGTTCGGCTGCGCGCTCAGCGCGGCGGCGGCGGAAAAAACCTTCGGCGCGAAAATCACCATCAGCAAGATGCCCGATGACAAGACCTTCATCCCCGGCATCACCGAACCGAACCTCGCAGGGCTTGAGCTGAAATTCAAGCTCGGCGGCGTCGAGAAGACCCTCGTCTACGATGACATGTATCTTTGGCTGGACGATCCGGAAGTTGACGGTGGCATAGTCGTTGTGGATGGCATGCCGGACATGATGCCGCCGGATTACACGATCAGCCTGTCGTATCCGGATGACGGAGCGAAGGTCGGCTCGAACAAATTTACTTTGCAAGTCTCGGTTAATTTCGGCGACGAAAGCTATTCGACCAACAACGTCCCGATCACCTTGACCGGGGTAACACTCGCCGAGAAATACGACCTGGCGCAGGCAGGCAAGCTCACCGCAGGCCTGCCGAACAAGGTGGAGCCGACCGGTGCTTATAACCCCCTCAATGATGTTTCCATCTATTCCTTCACCCCAAAGGTGAGTGGCAAGTATTCTTTCCGCTCCCTGAGCAGCCAATACGCGCTGCCCTCGCTTAGTGACCTTGCAGGCATTCCCGGAATCTATTGGAGTGCGCTCTCGGACTTCTTCACCTACCCAAGCCTCTATAACTTTGCGCAACTGTTCGCCTACCCCGGGCAGGCAATCGCAGAGCTGTTTCGCAGCGGCAAGGACCCCGTCGCGAAGCTGGTTGACGCAGACGGAAACTGGGTCGCGAACGGCGACGACAACGGCGTTCTTGGCAATACCCTCAACTTCAACTTTGCGGCGCAGCTTGAGGCCGGAAAGACCTATTACCTCCTGCCCTCCAGCTACGGCACCGACGCGCCATACTACGTAACCCCGATGTTTACGCCCCTGGCCTACATCCCTCCCGCCATGGGCTAAGTGCGCCTATGGCGCGGCGCGGCTGCCCCGATTCGGTGCGTGGCCGCGCCGTGTTTTTCGCTCTTCCAGAAAAGCATTGAAGGAGCTTGAAGTATGCTCTCTCAGCATGAAAAAGAAATTCTCCGTGCGCTTGCGGGGGAATACATGGCCTATGCAAGCCTGCCGATCCAAAACGAAAAAATCGCGCTTTGGAAGGCCCTCAACCGTGGTCGTATGCAGCGGCCGATGGTGACCATCGACCAGTTGCCCTGGCCGGAGCTGATGTGCGAAGAACTGACCTGCCAGGTCGCTGACCCCTATTGGCGCGGCTTGGAGCGCGAGTTGCGGCAGACGCTATATAAATGGAAACACTTCCCGGTTGACATGGTGCTTGACCCGTTCATCTCTATTCCCAAGGCAATCCGCCGCACGGGCTTTGGGCTGGAGGTACGGCAGGAAACGCTCGGCCCGGCGAATAGCACAGCCAAGTCCTACCGCTACATCAACCAGTTGCTGGAGCTGGAAGACGTCAACAAAATTACCGACGAGCGCATAACGCACGACCAGGCGCAAACAGCGCTCTATCTGGCGCAGGCGGAAGAGATTTTTGGCGGTGTCGCGCCCGTGCGCGCTGTGGGCTGTTCCTTTCACCTGGGCGTATGGGATCGCCTGAGTTCCTACATGAGCGTCGAGGAGTGCTATTACGCTTTTTATGACCGGCCCGAACTGCTGCACGCGGCGATGGAGCGCCTCACCGAAGCGACCATTCGCGGCATTGAAGACGCCAACGCGCTGGGTCTGCACAACGACATTGCCAATTTGTGCCACTGTTCCCACATTTATACCGACCAGTTGCTGCCCGGAAGCGGCCAGGGCAGAGGCCCGGCCTCTCAAAACTGCTGGTGCCTTGGGCTGGCGCAGCTGTTTACCGCAGTATCTCCGGAGCTTTTCGAGGAATTTGAGCTGCCCTACATTACCCGGATGGCCGAATATTTCGGCATGATTTATTACGGCTGCTGCGATAAGCTGGATGACCGGCTGGACTTTGTCAAGCGAATCCCGCATGTGCGCAAGGTCTCGTGCAGCCCCTGGAGCGACCGCGCACATTTCGCGGCCCAAATCGGGCCGGAACTCGTGATGTCCGCCAAGCCCACGCCCGCGCTGCTGGCCACGGCCAGCCTCAATGAAGACCGAATCCGCGCGGATCTGGAACTGACCTGCGAACTGGCGAAGCAAAACGGCTGCAACCTGGAATTTTTGCTCAAAGACGTCTCGACCGTCAAGAACGAACCGGCGCGGCTCACGCGCTGGGCGGATGTGGCCATGCGGGTGGTGCAGGATTGGTAGGCATTTTCATTTGCTCTGCCCGCCGTTTTGTGGTACGATGGGTTTGATACCTTCGATGTGTTGAAGTTGTGGTGCGTCCGGGAGGCTGCACCCTACAAAATCCGTTTTTATTAACGGTTGCTTACGAAAAGGAGTGCTTTGAATGACACGCAAACTGCCCGCCAAACTTATGGCTATTTTACTGCTGGTTATCCTGCTGTTTTCTCTGCTGGCGCTGCCCGCCGCTGCGGCGGATAGCCGGGCCGCCGAGGTTCTGACGCTGGTCAACGCCGAGCGTGCCAAGCAGGGCTTACCCGCGCTTGCCGGTAATAATCAGGCGCTGAATAACGCCGCCCAGAAACGCGCGCAGGAAATCGTCACCAAGTTTGACCACGAGCGCCCCAATGGCGATAAGTTTTCAACCGTGCTGGATGAATACGGCGTCAGCTGGACCGGCTGCGGCGAAAACATCGCCTATGGCTACAGCACCGCCGCCGACGTAATGCAGGCCTGGATGGAATCCTCAGGCCACAGGAAAAATATACTGGCAGCCTTTACTGAGATTGGCATCGGCGTCTTTGAAAAAGATGGGGTTTGCTATTGGACGCAGCTCTTTGTTGTTGACACCGATGGCGGCAGTGATGGCGGCAACAACGGCAGCAACAATTCCGGCGGAGCATGGAAAAACATCGCCGCATTCTTTCAGATGTGCTGGGATTTCTTTGTAAAATCCATGCGAACGCTGTTCGGGTGGTAGGTACAATAACGATAACAAGAGGAGGAGACCCGTTTGGAAGTTGACCGCGCCATCGCCGAACCTGAACCCGTGCTCGAACCCCAGACCGCCCCGCAGGATGACGGCATCCTTTCGCGCCGCGAGCTGTTTATGCACTTTCTGGGGCTGATGGGGCAGAACCACTCCTGCAACATGCCCGGAGGCGACCGGCTCCCCTATTTCTGCAACCACGTGCTGGGCATCCGGCCTGAAAAGACAGGCTTCGCCCTCAGCATCCCCCGCCTTTGGGACGCCGTCAACGACCCTTTCATTGGGGCGTACGTTGATAAGCACCGCTTCAAGAACGGCGAAAAGCTGCGGCCCTATCTTAAATACACCTCACCCATCATCGCGGTATTCGGCCTGCTGATGTTTACCGACTTCGGCGTACGCTCCGAGGCTGCGGCCCTGGGCCTTGTGCTGACCTTTTACATGCTCTGGGATTTCTTCTATTCCTTTCAGGATGTCGCCATCTGGGGCGTGACGGCCATGTGCTCCCCCCATTCCGGCCAGCGCACGCGGGATATTCAATGGGCACAGATGGGCGCGACGGCGGGCAGCTGGCTTCCCTTTTTGATTACGCCAATCCTGGGCTACCGCGATAAGCTTGACGCGCAAGGCGTTACGCTGGCAATGCTGTTCTTCGTCTGCGCCTTCATTTTTTGCTTTGGCGGCGCGCTGCAGGCGATGTTTGCCTACGGCGTCAAGGAGCGGGTGCCCAGCCCCCCGGCGGAGAACAGCGGCCTCTTCAAAAACCTGGTGATCATCCGCAAGAACAAGATCATGATGCTGCTCGCGCTGGGAACCGTGCTGGCGACGCTCAAGCCCGATATGGACATCATGTATGTCTTTCAACAGGAAAATTACAACGTCTTTGGCAAACAGATGACGGGCGAGATGCTCATCACCATCCTAATTGCCGCGACAGGGCTGCCTTCCCTCCTGTCGGTTCCCTTCGCCAGGCAGATCGCCGGGCGGCTGGGCGGCATGAAAAACGTGCTGCTCGTCGCTAAGTTTGCTGAAATCATCACGCGCATCATCTGCTACTTCATCGGCATCGGTTCCCTGCCGCGCCTGATCCTGCATTTTTCGATCGGCGCGCTTTCGGGCTTTTTCGGCAACATCACGGGCATCGCCACGAAGTCCCTTTGGGGGGATTCCATCGACTATCTGGAGTGGCAGACGGGCGTGCGGACGGAGGGCGTTTCGTTTTCATTACAGACCTTCCTTTCCAAACTCGGCTGGAGCGTCTCCACCGTCATTCGCGGCCAGGTGCTGAAGTTCCTGCAATACGACTATAAACTGGCCAACAAGCGCCTGCCGCAGGGTCCGGTCTTCCGGCGCTGGATCTGGCCGATCTATCAGCTGGGACCGATTATCGGCCTTTTGCTGTATATCATTCCCGTGTTGTTCGTGCGTTACCCCGATTCGCTCAAGCAACAGGTGGAAAGCGATTTGGCGGAGCGCAGGGCGGCTGTTGCGGCGACGGCGGAGGAGATATAAGATCGAAAACCCCTTGCCGGATTTTCGGTGCATTTTTCCAGTCAACCCTTTACATTTTCGCTTGAAGCGACTATAATAGTCTCAACCCTGCGGCTTGGCGCCATTGCACTCAGGCCATACTACGAATACGGAGAACAGCATGCGATACCAAAACGAGACCTGCTCTATTTGCGAACAACAGTTTGGCGGGGAACCCGGCAAAGACATCGTCGTCTGCCCGGACTGCGGCGCGCCGCTGCACCGCGCCTGCTGGGCGGAGCAGCACCAATGCCCCTTTTCGGAACAGCACGGAAGCTATGTCTGGCAGCCACAGGCGCCGGAAGAGCCGCCCGCTGACTTTGACCCAGCCAGCCAGCCCGGCACGGTTTGCCCGGTCTGCGGCGAAAACTGCCATATCAACGCCGCGCGCTGCCCCAATTGCGGCACCCATTTCGCCGAATACGCCAACCAATGGCGTGCCCAGATGGAGCAGCAATGGCAGGCCCGAACACTTCAGCACCCGTTTCAATCCTTTACGGTCAACGGTCGCAAGATGGAGGAGGGCGAACGCATCGGCGCGGACGGGGGCGAATCGGAAGGCGTGGCCGTCGAAGAGGCAGCGTTGCATATCCGCAGCACACAGCGCAGCGTGGAGCGCTATTTGAGCCGTTTTGAGCAAAACCGGCCTGTCGGCTGGAATTGGGCGGCCTTCATCTTCGGCCCCTATTGGCTGTTCTTTCGCAAGCTTTATAAAGCGGGTCTGCTGCTGGCGGGCGCGATGCTGGTGTTGAACGTGGCGTTGTTGTTCACCCCCATGGCCACAAACTATGGAAAGAACATCGAGTTGGTTGAACCCGTTCTCAAGGCCTCCCAAGAAACTTTGGCGCAGGGGAGCGACACGCTTGACCAGGCGGGGGCGACTGTTGTCATGAAAAACGTTATCTTCGTTATGGGGCTGGCGCTGCGCAAAAGCGCGAGCTACTTGGTCGCGCGGGCTGCCGTGATTCTCTTGCCACAGATCGCCGCGGCGTTGTTGGCTGATCGTCTGCTTCGCCGGAAGGTCTGGAGCGATATCGCCATTGCCCATGAGGAATGTGGCGGCGAGACGCCGGATAAAAAGTATATACGCCAGCGGATGATCCTGCGCCGTGGCGGCATGACCATCTTCGCGCCGGTTCTCTTCTTTTGGGCCAACTTTTACTTGCCGCAGCTCGCGGCTTACATCGTCGGCTGGCTGACAACATAGCGAGCGGACTATGATTTTCAAAAAATGAAAGGTCTGGTGAAGACATGAAGGTACGCAAGGCGATTATTCCGGCGGCGGGGCTGGGTACGCGGGTTCTGCCCGCTTCCAAGGCGGTGCCGAAGGAGATGCTCAACATTGTCGATAAGCCCGCGATCCAATATATTGTTGAAGAAGCCGTAGCCGCCGGAATCGAGGACATCCTGATCATCACCAATCGCGGCAAGGGCGTGATTGAGGATCATTTTGACCACGCCTTTGAGCTGGAGACTCAGCTGGCGGCGAACCCCGCCAAGGCGGGCATCCTCAGCGAGGTGCTGCAAGCTTCCAATGTGGGCGCGAATATTTATTTTCTGCGTCAGAAGATCACCAAGGGGCTGGGCCACGCGGTGCTCTGCGGCAAGAGCTT
Source organism: Oscillospiraceae bacterium (assembly GCA_031549985.1). Lineage (GTDB taxonomy): Bacteria > Bacillota > Clostridia > Oscillospirales > Acutalibacteraceae > WRMQ01. The sequence goes on from JAVBOZ010000004.1 coordinate 8,653, forward strand.
TGTGGGCGACGAGCCCTTCGCCGTGCTTTACGGCGACGACGTGATCTTGAACGACGACCCTGTGACCGCCCAATTGGCGCGCGTCAGCGAGGCATTTGGCTGCGGTGTTGTGGGCGTGAACAAAGTAACGACCCAAAACCTGCCGAAATATTGCTCCGTCGGCGCCGACCCCGTGCCGGGCCAGGACCGCGTGTTCCGTGTGCCCTATATCATTGAAAAACCCAGCCCCGCTCGCATTGAGGCGGAACAGCTTTCGCACTACTCCATTTTGGGGCGTGTAATTTTGCCGCCTGAAATTTTCACACTGCTTGAAGAGGGCTGCGCCGCCACCCCGCCGGGTGAGGAATATTATCTGACCGACGCGATGGCCGACCTGGGCCGCCAGGGGAAGCTGATGGCCGTGGATTTCATCGGAAAGCGTTACGACATGGGCAACAAGCTGGGCATTTTGCAGGCCAACTGCGAGGTCGCGCTCAGCCATCCCGAGATCGGCCCGGGCTTTAAAGAGTATCTGAAGCAGCTGGCCGCAGAGGTATAATGCCAGCACTGGGAAAAATTGCTTTCACCAACCTTCGGGTGAGGATTTTTCCCAGGGGCAGCGACTAAGGGTTGTACTATGTTCCGCGCAAACGCAAAATATAATCAGGAAAGGAGGCGCGCGCAATGAATCTGGGTGATTATTATAACGAAATTTTCGGCTTTCTCAACCCCATTTTCGATTGGCTGACCGACTTCATCAACACGTATGTCGCTGGCGGCTTTGAGGTCCTTCTGGCCACCATCCTCGGCATGTTTGGCTGATACGCAGACCGGAACTTCACCGAAATAACAGCAACCCCCGGCAGGGCCTTTGAAAGATGGCCAAGCCGGGGGTTTTCGTTTGCGTACTTTCCCATCGCTATATAAAGCTATGTTCTCTTGCCATGTTGCCTGCTGCTATTCCTGGCTAAGTGCGCAATTTAAAGTTCTTTTTGATACTTTTCTTTCAAGAAAAAGTATCATACCGCCATCCCCGCCCGCTGCATCTCTTTGCGCAGCCGCCGGTCGCACATGATATGGTTTGGCTCAAACTTACGGCCGGAGCGCAAAAAGGCAAGCGCCTCGTTGACCGCAGCGTAATAGGCGATTTTCAGGTCGGCCCTTTTGCTCAGGCGAGTCGTCGCTTTATAGGCGTCCAGCAGATCGAACCGGCCCGCCAGCAAAAGCAGCTGGAACAGGTCATATTCAAAGTCGGCCCACATGGAATTGAACGGATCGATGAAGCCGGTCAGGTGGAAGGTTTTGGGGTCCGCCATGATATTCATAATGTTCAGGTCGCCATGAATGAGCTTGGGCGTACCCACGTCTTCGGCCAAGATGTCGTCAAAGCGCTCTGCCGCGCGGTAAAGCGTCTCTTTTTGCTTCTCCGCAATGCCAAGCTTCGGCAGCGCCGCCATCACTTCGCCGACAAGCTCGCGGTAAAACGCAGGCCAGCTGTCGTGCTGCGGATTTTGCAAATATCCGAACTTTTCGCCTTCGGTTTCGTGCCAGCCGCGCATGCCCTCCACCACCGCCGTGGCAAACTGCCGCCGCAGGGCAGCGGATTTCACATAAAAGCGCGGTTCAGTCAAGACGTTGTGGCCTTCGATGAACCCCATGCCAAGGTAATTCTCCGCCGTAAAGAGCGGTTCCGGCATGGGGACATGGGTATGCCGACGCAAAAGGTTGAGCTGAAAGGCTTCGGTCTCGTTCATCGCCTCCACACGGTAGGCTTTGACCACCACGCGCGCGCCGTCGGGAAAATCAAGCCGGAACGCCATACCGAAGGATCCGCCCCCCAGGTGCTTTATGCCCACGGGCCGCCGCCCCAAATGGCGCTCGGCAATGGCGGGCATTCGCGCGGCCAGTGCCGCTTTGTCAAGTGTATAGGTTGCCTGCATGAAGATGACCCTCCTCTTTTCTTGATTTTGCGTTAAGCCAATACTATTATAATGTTTAGCATGCCGCAATGTCAAGGCTGCGCAAAAATTGCAGGAACGCAGGTCTAAAATTGCAAAAATCCTACAAAATTGGCGGCGAACGCCCTGTAAAATGAATTTTTTTGTTGACAGGTGCCCATCTCTCATGTTATACTTTTTGAAAAACATGGATAAGGGGCGATGAATGATGTCATATACGATGCGTGTGCTTGAGAAGGCCATAGAAAAGAACCCCGGCGAGCCAGAATTTCATCAGGCCATGACCGAAATTCTGACGACGCTGCGGCCCTTTGCGGACGCGCGCCCCGCGTATGAGGATGCAGCCGTGCTTGAGCGTCTGGTCGAACCGGAACGTGCGATTCTGTTTCGTGTGCCCTGGATCGACGACACCGGGAAGGTGCGGGTCAACAAGGGGTATCGGGTACAGTTCAACAGCGCCATTGGCCCTTATAAAGGTGGCTTGCGCTTTCACCCCAGCGTGTCGCTGAGCATCATCAAATTTTTGGGCTTTGAGCAGATCTTCAAGAACTCGCTGACCGGGCAGCCCATCGGCGGCGGCAAGGGCGGTTCGGATTTCGATCCCAAGGGCAAATCAAACCGCGAAATCATGATCTTCTGCCAGAGCTTTATGGCCGAACTTTACCGCCACATCGGCGCGGATACGGATGTACCTGCGGGCGACATCGGCGTCGGCGGGCGCGAGATCGGCTTCTTATTTGGGCAATATAAGCGTCTGGCCAACAGCTTTGAAGGCGTTCTGACCGGCAAGGGGTTGCCCTATGGCGGCTCGCTGGTTCGTACGGAGGCGACGGGCTACGGCTTGGTCTATCTTGCGCAGGAGATGCTGCGCCAGAACGGCAAGACGGTGGAGGGCAAGACCCTCGTCGTCTCCGGCTCTGGGAACGTCGCCATCTACGCGGCGCAAAAAGCACAGCAGTTAGGCGGCAAGGTGGTTGCCATGTCCGATTCCAACGGATACATATACGATGACGCGGGGATTGACCTCGCCGCAATCAAGGAAATCAAGGAAGAAAAACGCGGCCGGATTTCGGAATACCTGGAATATCGCCCGGACGCGGCTTATACGGAGGGCAGGGGGATTTGGAAGGTGCCTTGCGACATTGCCTTCCCTTGCGCGACGCAGAACGAATTGGACGAAGCCGACGCGAAAACGCTGGCAGCAAATGGCTGCTTCGCGGTCGCCGAAGGCGCGAATATGCCCTGCACTTTGGAGGCAACCGAAGTGTTTTTGGGAAACAAAGTGCTGTTTGCCCCCGCCAAGGCGGCCAACGCCGGCGGCGTGGCGACCTCCGCCCTTGAGATGAGCCAGAACGCCATGCGCACCGCCTGGACTTTTGAGGAAGTGGATCAGAAACTCAAGACCATCATGGCGAACATCTACCACAACATTGCCGTCGCCGCGCAGGAAGCGGGTTGCGAAGGCAACTTCGTTGTGGGCGCCAACATCGCGGGGTTCAAGAAGGTCGCCGAGGCAATGTTGCTGCAAGGCGCTGTCTGATCCGAATCAATAGCACAGCAGGGGCGGACCAACAAAGGGTTCGCCCCTGAATCGTTGCTAATCCTCTTGTGGTCAAAAGATTAAGTGGTAAGCGCCTTTTGCAGGGCGAGCACCGCTTTTTTTTCGATGCGTGAGACGTAAGACCGCGAAATCTGGAGCCGCCGCGCGACCTGACGCTGGGTATGATATTCGTTGCCATAAAGGCCATAGCGCAGAATGAGAATTTCGCGTTCACGGCTCTCCTTCATGCTGCCGAGCACCTCATAGAGCCGTTCCACCTTCATCTTGAGATCAATCTCATCGGATATGGTGTCGTCAATGCTGATCACATCCATCAACGTCAGCGGATTGCCCTCACTATCAATATCAATGGGCTCGCTCATGGATACATCCTGCGCGGTCTTTTTTTGGTTGCGGAAGTGCATGAGGATTTCGTTTGCAATGCTCGCATAACGGCCCTTACGAGTGGCGATTCTATGCCGAAATGAGCGAAAACCTATCAATTTTCTATTCTCAAGGCCGTTTCGCTCCGAAATATACCCATCACGTACCCCTGCGCCGTGCCAAGCGCCAATGCGACGCCGCGCTGTGCAATTCGCAGTACCGGCGTGTCGAAGAGATCCCCACCACGGCAGAAAAATTGCGCTGGCTTCGCTGCCAACGCAATCTGTTTCAGGTGGATGTCGCCGACTATGCCGGGCTGGAGCGTGTGAATTTTTTTGGAAATAATTCTTGAATTTTTTTCAAGTTGCTGTTATACTGAAAAAAACATTTTTTGCAGGAGGACTTTATTTATGGCAGCAAAATTTAATGCTTCGCAGTATAAGAGCAAAATGCGCCAACAGGTTACAAAAATTAATCGAGCGATTGATGATTATAATCGAGGAGTAAAACGCGCTGTCGATGACTATAACAGGGCGGTACGTCAGCACAATGCTAATGTTTTGCGCAATCGTTCCCGTACACAAGCGGCTCTACGCCAGCTTCAGTCATCATCGCGTTCAACGTCAACTACAGCGGCCTATAGGAATTCGGTCAGTATTCTGCATAGCTCCTACCAAAATGTAGCAGCAGCTTATGATGAAATCGAATCAGGGACGAGTTTTGAAGAGTACGTTTATTCGAGTATTGAGCAAGAAAATGCGAACAGCTTGCAGACAGCTCTCGCTATATCGGGAGATAACATTACGGATGAACCAGAGTATTCACTGCAGGACACAGTGATAATGGATCAGCTTGCTTCAATATCCAATCTGATTATCCCCCTATTCGCTCCAAGAAAAACCTTGTAACATAGGCGAAAGAGTTGTATAATGGAAGCGGAAAGGGGCGCTGAGGGATGAAAAGGGCGAAATACAACGAGAAACCAATGAGCTTCATGGAGTTTGCGGAGAAATATGCGAGCGAGGAAGCGTGCCGCGAAAGGGTGTTTCAGGCGCGGTGGCCGGCGGGCTTTGAGTGCCCGAAATGCGGCGGAAAAAAGCACTGCTTCCGTGCGGGAGAAAACGCG
>JAVBOZ010000128.1:0-11215 GCA_031549985.1 Oscillospiraceae bacterium
CAGAGCGATTTCGAATTTCATCGTTCCCTATAATTTATATGCCCGTCATGACATTGATAAATCGTACTATTACCGGGTCATCAAGGGCTATTATTTCGTCGTGATGGGCACCGAAGCCGTTCTTGAAGGCACAGCAGCCTATATTTCGCCCGAACAGCTGGCCTGGCTTGACGGCACCCTGGCTGAGGCCACAACGGGAGGCAAGCCGGTGTTTCTCATCAATCACCAGCCCTTCCTTGGCAGCCACGGCACCACCCACGAGGCCGAAGGCATGGGCGAGCAAAACGACGCGGTCTATGCCATCGTCAGCAAATACAAAAATGTCTTTTATTTTTCGGGGCACATTCACAGGAATTTGGCCGCCAATTCTTATGAGCGCACGGCGGAAGGGGTCAATCTGATCTCCGTCCCCTCCCTTGGCAAGAGCGACATCCCCGGCTGCGGCGTGCAGGTCGAGGTATACCCTGAACGCGTGGAACTTCGGGGCAGAAACTTTTCGAAAAACCAATGGATAGATGATTTTTCAATTCAGGTTCCGCTGGATTGGCAATAGAAAAGCGCAAGGGCGGGGATTAAACCCCGCCCCTCTTATTGGTTTTTGCGGTCACCAGCCGTAGACGCCTTCGCTCCAGGCCTTCTTGACCTGGGTCTGCTCGGCATAGAGCAGCGTGTGGTCCTCCAGGTCATTCATCAGCCGTACGCCGGCGCCCACCACGCTATAGGTGCCAACTTTAACGCCCGGCATCAGGATGGCGTTGACGCCGGTACGGCAATAATCACCCAAAAAGGCCGCGTCGCTGAACGGATGCGGAGCTTCCCAATGGCCGTGTGTGCGGTGCCGAGTCGTGCTGTCGTCAAAGCGCAACGTGCCGAAGACGGTCGCCGCGCCAAGGTCGGTGTTTTCGCCGACGATGCCGTAGACCTCCATGTAGTGATAAAGGTAAGCGTTATCAAACAAAATCCCGCTCAGCTCCGCCCCGTGGCCGACGATGCAGCGGTTCCCCACCGTTGCGTCGCCCAGCAGGCAGCCGTCGCGCACCCGGCATTCGTCACCGATCACGCAATTGCCCTTCAAAATCGCCCCGTTCTGAATCACCGTATTGCGGCCTACGATCAAGTTGCCCTCAACGATCACGTTCAGGCCGATGCTGCTGCCCTCCCCCAGTTGCACATGTCCGCTGATACTGGCGGTCGGGTGGATGCTCGCGCCTTCGGCCAAAACGTTCTCGCGTAGCGCTGCGCAGCGCAGCGTGTTGAGATAAAAGCCCGCTTCAAGGATCTGCCAGGGCTTGTCGATGTCTACGATATGTGCTTTTGCCTCCACCGCACGCACGCATTCGCCCTGCGCAATGAGGTCGGCCAACGTCGCTTCAATATAGCCCTCCAACGGCGGCATCATGCCAACCTCGCACTGATAAAACCTTCCTGAATTGACCGCAAGCGCCGGGAAGATTTCCCCGGAAAAGGCGAAGCCCGCAAAGCTGTGGCTACCGTCCTCCCGGGGGTGACCCAAGACGTTGGCAACGCGGTCATTATTAATTTCGCAGACGATATGATCGCAGCTTCGGCGCGCGGGCGCGGGCAGGCCCAACCCCGCCGGGGGCTGCAGGGGGCTGAGCAGTGCCGTTGGCTTGCCTTCAGATTCGTAGGCGGTCTTCAGCGCAGCCAGGTCGGTCTCGGCGATCAAAGTATCGCTATAAAGCGCAAGAAAACCTTCGTTTGCATTCGCGCCCAGTGCCGCCTGGGCAGCCAAGAGCGAGAACGCCGTGCCCCGGGCGGTGTGATCTTCCACCACGCGCACATCGGCATCCAGGCGAAACTCATGCCTCACCTGTTGAGCGAACGCGCCGCCCACGACGACGATCTCTTCAATACCTAATCGCCGCAGCGTCTCGGCCAGATACCGCAGCAGCGGCCTGGCTGAAACGGGAATCATCCCCTTGCTGCGGATTTGCGCATAAGGCCAGATGCGGGTGCCCTTGCCCGCATCGAGGATAACTGCGGTTTTGATCGTTGACATAGGATTACCTCCCAAGGTTTGATATGCCGTCAGAATATTTCCAGCACTCTTTCCACGAACGCGCGGAACCCAAATTCCGTCAGTGTCGCGGCAGTCTCGTTATATTTCTCCATGCGCTCGGCCAGCGTTCGGCGCAGCGCGGCGTCCTCTGGGGCGCAAAGACAATCAATCGCCAGCCGCATCACATCGCAACAAAGTTTATATTTCCTGATCCACTTTTGCAGTTCGCCGACTAAGGGATGTCCGCTCTCGGCTAAATAGACGCGGCAGTCCTCCATCTTTTCGGCATACGCACACAAAACGCGCAGCGCCTCGGATATGTTTCCGATGCGGTAAGCGGTCTGCGCCTCTTCCAGCGCCTCCATCATGCGCGGGCCGTTCGCCTGCTTCAGGCAGGAGGTAAACAGCTGCTCGCCGAAGGGAATAAAGCGACGCGCGTCTTCTTCACCCAGAACCTCCCGCAGTGCGGCCAGCCAGGCGATCTCAGGGTCATAGCTTTCGGGTGCCCAAAGATAGGCGGCGCAGGTCAGCAGCGGTACCTTGTTCGCCTCAAAATACTCCATGCAGTTGAAGGCGATGCCACGGCAGTGGCGATAAAGATCAGGTTCCCGACCGCTCAGAGGGCCAAAGTGCATCTCGTTATACATTTCGGCGTCGTTGACGGGGTAATTGTCCCAATAGAGCGGCTGGTGGCGCGTATGGAGGCCGAAGCGCATGGCATCCTCCACGCGCAGCTCCTGTGAGCAGATGTTGGGCCCCGTCCAGAAAAGGTCAACATCAACAGGCAGTTCGTGACCCAATCGCGAGATATAATAGGAATCCCCTCGCCCGTGATATTCCATGGGGCAAACGAGCATGCGGTTCGCCGGATCAAGCTCCGCCAGCGCGGCGCGTGTGCGCAGTGCCAAGTCGATGTGCGCGTTTACGGTCTCCCCATAGGCGGTCGCGTCCGCTTGATGAATGAGTTCGTGCGGAATATCGTCCAGCAGCAGGCCAAAATGTCGTGCGCCTGCATCGTAAATCTGCCGCAGTTTCGCTGTCAGGCGGTTAAACTGTGCGGCGTCACTGTAGCAGATATTTAACCCCGGGGCGAGACAATACCAAAACTCCACCTGGCGTTCCGCCGCAAAGCCGATCAGGGCCCGCAGCTTTTCCAGCGACTCCTGGTCGTAAAGCTCCTCCCAGCGGTCGCGGTGATATGGGTCGTCCTTCGGCGCATAAAAATAACAATTCATGCCGTGCCGCGCCATAAGGTGCAGCATAGTACGGCGCTGTTCGCTCCGCCAGGGCGGGCCATAGAAGCCCTCAAGAAAACCCCTGCGCTCAAATTTGGGGCATCCCCCCAGGCGCGCGGCGGGCAGCTGCCCCTCCTCCGCGCAGTGCGCCAGAGCGCTGGCGGCATACCAAAGACCCCGCAGCCCCGCATATTCGATCTTCAGGCGCAGGCTTGCTTCCGCCTTCGTCGCTTCTATTCGGAAACCCTCTTCAGTCACCCGGTGCGCGTCCTCCAAATAGAGCAAAGACCGACTGCGTACGCATTTTGCCTCAAGCGTCACGGTATCAGCGCTCGACTCCGCTGACAATTTTGCACCGCAGAGCGCCAAAAAGTGAGAGAGTTCCGTCGCTCCGTCGCAGTCCAGGCAGATGTAAAAAACGTTTGGCAAAGACAGCGCTTCGCCCTCCGCCATCGTATTGAAAAGATTGTTCATAAAAAGCGGATCTCCCTTTTGTATCGCTCCAAATAGGCCCTGTTGGTCTCATCGCCGCCATCAACGTTGCTGCTGGCGAAGACCTCCGGCCGTTCGCCCGCCGCCAATTGCAGCTCAACCACGCGCGCCACAGCCGCCTGTAGCAAAGCGGCCCCCACAACGGTGGAGGTTGGCGCACAGCGTCCCACAAACGCCTCATATGCCATGCAGGCATCGCCCGGGCAGCCCAGATTATCCAGCACCAGGTCGGCGCATTCGAGCAGTCGCTTCCCGCTGGCATGGCGCGACGAGCCGGAAAGGCTGTGCGCTTCACTGGTCAGCGCAGCTACGGCGCAGCCCGCCGCCTTTGCGCGCAGCGCCAGCTCAACGCAAAGCGGATTGCGACCTGAATTTGAGATGATCAGAAGCAAATCGCCCGCGCCGATTTCATAGTGCGCCATCAATATGGCCGCATATTCCCCCATGCGCTCCACTTCGGTGCTCTTTGAGGCAGATTCATGCAGCATCAGCGCGCTTTCGAGCATCGGCTGCAGCCGAACCAACCCCCCGGCACGATAAAAGAGCTCCTGCGCCAACAGGGAAGAATGCCCCGTTCCGAAAAGAAAAACATTGCGCCGCGCCCGCAATGTTTCTGCTATGCGCACAGCCAACGCCTCTACCGCCGGGAGCTGTTCCTCCGCCGCGCGGTTGAGCAACGCCGCCGCATGCCGCAGATATTCTTCAGCCTTTTGCATCAAACTCAAAACCATCCTTTCTCGTGACAGGAACGGATCAACTGCGCCCGTCGTTCCGCATCCAGCGCATGGCCGGACTGTTGAAATGCCGCAAAGAGCGCGCCTGCCTCTGGCGGACACGGCAGAAGTGTGGGGCACAGGGTCGGAAATTCCTCCGCCAGTTCGCGGCAAAACGCGGCGCGGTAACACGCGCTGCCACGCAGCACGCCGCCCCATAAGCCCAAATGTATATCTTCTGGCAGGCGGCGCAGCAGTGCCGCCGTCGTCTGCGCGAATTCGCCTGCACAGCGTTGCACGATGGCCAGGGCGACCGCATCCCCGCTTTCCGCGCAGGCCAGCAACGGCCGGGCGAATTCCGCCAGCCGATGCCTTTCCATCGGCGGTTCATAGAACAGCGGCACCAACGCCGCCGTATCTTCCGCACCAAAATGCCGCAACAGCGCGGCGGTCAATTTCGTTGGCGATGCGCTTTTCTCGCTCCCGCGCAGGGCGGCACGGACGCCCTCCCAGGCCAAATGAAAGCCGCTGCCTTCATCGCCCAAAAGATATCCCCAACCGCCGGCGGTCAACAGTGCAGCACCGGGGCCGGATCGGCCTGCCGCCATGCTTCCGGTTCCCGCAATGGCTACAGCAGTGGCTTTATCTGTCTGCATCGTTGCCAGCGCGGCGCATAAATCGCTTTGCATATCCAGCGCTTCCGCCTCAAGAATTCCCTCAGTCATTCGACGAAGCTGCGCCGGTTCAGCAGTATCCGAAAGCGCCGCGTTGCCAATGAAAACGGAAGCTATGGGTGAATTTCCCGTCGTCTTCTGGATGTCTTGCACAATTGCGTACAGTTGCGCGCGCGCCTCTTCCCAGCCAACGGAAAAAAAGTTGGTACTGCCCGCGCGTGCGGCAGCCACAGGCGTTCCGTCGCAACGCGCCGCGAGCGCCAAGGTCTGGGTTCCGCCGCCATCCATGCCAATCCATATGGACTCGTCCATTTTTCTGCCGCACCTTCTTCACAAAAGCGCCCCGAAGCGCAAACACTCCGGGGCGTTAAATAGATTTCCTTATGCGATACCGTTCATGCCGTTGTGCATGCATTACCAGTTGAAATTCGCCTGTTCAATTGAAGCCTTGCCCTGAATCGCCTGATACAGCAATTCGCGGTCTGCCGCGTTGATTGCCTTGTCGTGGTTGAGGTCAGCCGCACGCTCTTGCATAGAGGTGAAGAAATACCTCCCGGCAAGATAGGCATCCAGAACCTGCAAGTCTTTCGCGTTAATCATAGAATCACCCCAGGGAATCATCTGCCCGACCGGATAGACGACGTCATTATACGCTGTGGCTGAAGCTGAAACCGGACCAGCAAGATCGCCAAAAATCAACGCTACAGCGGCATCAAGCGTGGTCACATTGGGATAACGGCCCGTTCTGATTTTGTATATGGCGCCGGTGCCCATATACTTATAGCCTAGAGTGCTCCGGAAGAGTGACGTCTCCATCCATGTCATCGTGCTCAATGTGTTGGGTATAAAGGGGTGAATATAATCAGTCATGATTCTGGTGCCATTGGCCAAAGTGATTCCGTAGGGAAGGCCATAAATAATCTTCCACTTGATATTCGGGTTGTTCGCATCGGGATCTTCCGGTACTGGGACAGTAATGCCATAATACGCACGGGCGCCTTTATCTGGATATATAACCACCCGCCGTGTTAGCGCACTATACGCATCATTCATCTTCTTCACCATATCGTCAATGGTGTCCTGCTCCGAGCTATCATAAGTGCTCCGCTCGGCGGATATGACGCGTGCCTCCGCGAGAACCTTTAACAAGTATTCAATCGAACCAAGAACTTCCGGATCGCCGGAGTTGTAATAATAGGCATCGCGCTCAGCAGGCTCCATCTTCGACTGCAACGTCTCATCAAATGCCAGGAAGTTCGCAAGCTGGGAGAACTTCGCCAACTGCCGCTCCGCGATGATAAGCTCATGGCGAGCGCGTGTAATCGCCGCTTGCGTCAGGCCTTTGAGCTGCATATCATAATAACGTTCCAAGAGATTAAAGGCGAAATTGTAAGCGCGCGCAAACACTTCCCAACTTGATCTGGTAAAATTCTCTTCCTTGTAATCCTTCTTGGAGATGCGCTCAAAAGCGATCCGCAGGTGCTGGAACTCCAACCCGCCATTAGAAGTTTGTTCGTCGGAACGCAAAGAACTAAGAATGGGCTGTTGAGCGTATTTCCCGCTGTTCCAGCTGTTGTTGGTGTAAAAAGCCAGAATGGCATACGCGTTGCTGATATCATACTGCGTCAACTCGGGGTCGCCTTCCTCCATCCGTTCTACGATAGAGAGAGCTGCCTCGCGAGCATCCTTATAGAAATTATAGCGGTACTGATCTTCCATCAGGTAGTTTTCCGGTCCGGCGTGATGATAATAGGGAGCCGCACCCGGGTTGCTGGGGTTCGGCAGCACATACCACTCAACTGTCTGCTCCAGCGGCTCTACCAGATTCAGCAGGTTTTTGAAATCTGCGATGCTGGGGTTGGGCAGCGGATCCACAGGAGCCAAGAATGGCTTCGGTTTTTCTGACCACTTCTCGGGATCATCCGGATCACGTATGCCGTTGACTTCTTCGGCCGTCACCAAGTGGGGCAGATAATCATTCCCGGACCAAAGCCCCAGCAGAGTCGCAAGCAACGGCAGCGCCGGGCCAAGAAGGTTGCTCGAGACAGTGGGGTTACCAAGCTGTACGCAGAATTGTTCAATCAAGGGGCCAAGATTCTTGCCCGTGAGCAGACTTTCCAGTGTTGTCAAATTGAAATTGATCAGACTGTCACCAGAGGGAACTTTGAGTACGCTGTTGAGCAACCGCGCAATCACATGCAACACGAGCTGCATCGGGGGCAGATTCAACTCACCAGTGGCGTTGCCCTGGAAGAAACTGAACAGCTTTTTGAAGTCAAGCTCAAGAACCCCATCAAGCAGACGCTTCACCAGAATTTCTTTGAGAATTTCATTGCCGCCATTGTTGACAATACCTTCGGTCAGCCAATCTTTGCGCAAAATACCCTCGTTGGTGTGGTTCTTGCCATCAGGGCTGGCGCTGCTGCCAAAGAGCAGATAGCTCAGGCGGCTCCACCCGTTATCATCGGTATCCAGCGGTGCGCGCAAAAGGCCGCCGTAAGAACCGTAAATCCATGCGGAAAGTGCGGATATAACGCCGTCAAAAGTCTTGTTTTCCGGCAGATTCAGGCTTGTGAGCATGGGATTCACATAATATCGCAGAAGATCGCCCAGCGCAACATAAATGCCATCTGTATAGGGATTTAACTGCTTTCCGGTGCTTAGCAGGTTGGGATCTATATTCTTGCCTGCGTTTTCCGGTGCCCTAAAATAGCGCGAGACCAGATCATAGCGCTTCTCAGGCACAATATCGGAAAGCATATCTACCAAGATGAAGGTCGCAACCTCACGCAGGGTCTGCGCTTCCATGGGAACATACATATAATCCATAATCATGGGAAGGAACGCCTTGAGAACAAAGGCAATCTTCTCCGGCAGCGGTAAAGCTTTGATGGCCTCGGTATCCAGTTCGACGCCAAGGTCTATCATGCCTAAGAGACCGGCAAGTTTATCGTCAATCAGCGTACCAAGAAAATCGGCAAGGGCATCTTTATATTTTGAGCCAGCCGGTGCGTCCTTAATAACCAATCCCTTGGGCTTGCTTGCGTCGTAACTCGCGTTAGTGCGAACGGAGCCATCCGGCATAACATAGGTCGGATAATTGCGCAGGAGGAACCGATCCAAGAAACTGCTTCCGTCAACGCCGCGCAGCAAGAGCCATTCAATGGATTCCTTCAGCATTTTATACGGCTTAGCGGATTCCGCAGCCGTCATGCCTGGCTCCATTGAGTGCGGAATGGGCGCTTCGGAAAGAATGCCACTCACACCCTCGCCGCCTAACACCAGCGGTCCCCAAAGAATACCGCCAATGAGCGGATCACCCAGAGCAGCGTCATGATAGCCATCCGGATGCGCCTCATCCACCACAATGCCCATCATTGGGGCAAGAAGATCCAACAGCATGGGCACAGCGCCCACCAAAACACTGTTAAGAAGGTTGCGCAGCATATCATATGCGCTGTTCACGGGCGGATCGCCGGGATTCTGGTAAATATCAAGCGACAGGTTGACGCCGGGCAGCAAGCCACTCAACATTGGCCCGAGCATTTCATTGAGCATTTCCTCAAGAACTTGATCCAGCGGAGTGGTAAGAGGCACGTCAGGCGCAAGGGAGGGCATAAGCATGCCTTTGAGCCAACCGCCAAAATCCTTGGACATTTCGGCCATCATCACGCCGACTTCTTCCAGATTGCTGAGATCCGCAAACGCGCCGATGATGGTAGCCCAACCGCCTTCTCCCCTTAGAAAGCCATCCAAGCCCGCCTTGGAACCCGATTTCCCCCAAGAAAATGTGCCCTTGTATGAAAGACTGCTGTTGGAATTGCTGCCCGCCAATTTTGTAAGCAATTCTTTATTGTCGCCAAAGAACATGAAAAGATTTTGAAGAACATAAATGTCCCTCTTGCCGTCGCGCTCAACAGTCGTGCCAGACCCTTGGGGGTAGGTGCCGACACCGCTGCGCTTGAATTGGTTCTTGATGGTTCCCAATGCGTCGACCTTGATTAAGCCGAGATCGCCCACGCCCACCAGGCTGTTAAGCGCGTCAAGCGCGGAGGAATTGAGCGTCGTATAAAGCGACTCCGCCATTTTGTCAATGCTGCTCAGATCAATCCAGATCGTAAGGTCAGTAAAACTACCGGTTATGACAAATGCCACAGCACCCGGTATATTGATCTTGTCGACAACGATATCCAAGCCGGCCAGGGTCTCATCCAAGAAATCGCAGATCATCGTAGCACATTGGCCCGTGCTCATAACCGCCTTACCCTTTTGAATGTCATAAGGCACATTTTGTGACCACCTTGCGGACGCCAAGACACTGGACGTTGTAACCAGCATCAACGCGGCCATCAGGAAGCTGAGAATCCGTTTTGTCTGACTGTGCTTCATAATTCCACCTCCATCAAATTGCAGCTGTCGCCCTTCGAGGATCAGCCGCATACAACGGGACGCTTCAATCAGGGAAAGCGAAAAAAACACTTCCCCTTACAGTTCACGCCTATTATGCAATTACATTATACTCTAGGGCTTTCACACTGTCAATCCGCAATTTCACCAAAGATTGTATTCTGTTTTTAGTTATCTACACAAATATATGGAAATCAGGAACGCAAGCAAATGCTCATCTGTCCTTGACTCTCATAAGGTTTTTACTGCGCTGCACAGCTACCGCCACAACGGTATACACTGTTACGCGCCTGTGGAACCAAAACCACCCGTTCCCCGCACGGTAGCCTCCAATTCCTCCGCCTGCGCAAATTCCACTGCTAAGAACGGGGTAACCACCAATTGAGCGATTCGCTCTCCGGGTGCGACCGTCTGGCTCTGGCCAGAGTGGTTGTGCAACGCCACCATCACTTCACCGCGGTAATCGGCGTCAATCACGCCCACCTTGTTAGCCGGCGCGAGGCCGCGTTTGCTCGCCAGACCGCTGCGCGCATAGATCAATCCGGCATAGCCCGCCGGGATCTCAACGGCCAAACCGGTGGGAATAAGCATGGTCTCGCCGGACGCGATCTCCACGACCACATCAAGACAGGCCGAAAGATCAGCTCCTGCGGCGTAGGCAGAGCCATAGACCGGCATCACTGCGCCGGCGCGAAGAAGTTTCACGTGGACGGTTGGGTTCATAGTCATTTCCTTTCGGTGGTTCAATTGGGTTCATTTCGCATTGTCTTCCCAGAGCAACATTTTCCCGGCTTTCAGCGATTCTCTGGCTAAAACAATCCGTTGGTTTTCCGACCCACGGAATCGCAGGCCGAGGTTCTTTTGTGCCAGCACAAAACGGCCGTCCACCAGCACGTCGCATTGCTCCAACAGCCGGCGCAGTGCGGGGTCGCTCTCGCTTTCCGGCAGCAGTTCTTGGTCAAAGAGATAGCCTGTATAGCACCAGATATCCTTTTCAGGAAAGGTTCGCCGTACCCGCTCCGCCAGCGCAGAGACCTCCGCCCGGTTTTTCGGATGCAAAGGTTCCCCGCCCAGCAGCGAAAGCCCCCGGATATATGAAGGCGCAAGGGCTTGGATGACGCGGTCTTCCGTTTCCTGCGTATAGGGCTCCCCATATGTAAAATCCCAGGCTTCAGGGTTAAAACAAGCCGGGCAGGCATGCGCGCAGCCGCTGACAAACAGCGACACGCGCACGCCTACCCCATTGGCAACATCATGGGTTTTGATGGCTGCGTAATTCAAATAACTGCCTCTCTTATTCTATTGGTTTCGGGCCTTGATTCGACCCACGCCGGCAATATGCTGCCGTTCAATCTTCGGTGCCCCGTCGTAAACGATCTCTCCCGCACCGTTGATCTCCGCCGCAAGGGTATCGGTCGCGGTCAGTTCGCAGTTGCCCGCGCCGTTGACCGTAACGGAAGCTTTTTTTGCGACCAAATCAAAGGCTTGGATTTTCGCCGCGCCGTTGACGGCGAGTGCAGTTTCATTTGCGCTGCCTTTGAGTGTAATGTTTGCCGCGCCGTTGACCTGCAAATCCAGCGTCTTCAGCGCACCAAAGACAAACGTATTCTTGCCCGCGCCGTTGAGTTCAATTACGCAGTCCGTCACGCTGGCGCAGTCGTAGGTCACATCCCA
>JAVBOZ010000113.1:0-6652 GCA_031549985.1 Oscillospiraceae bacterium
TGCCGCCGAAAAGCCGGACAACCCGGAGTCCCAGGATTGAGGCAACGCTGCAGATTTTTTGTTCATTTATTGCGCCGCAAAACGCGGCAATGGAGGTTAGATTATGAAGAAGCAAACCAAGATTCTCTGCGCCGTTGTCGCCTCAGTTCTGGCCGCTGCGCTGGTTGTTGTCGGAGTTTTGATCTGGCAGGCGCGCCGGGGCACCGCCGCGCCCAAGCCGGAAGAATTGCCCGACAGCGGCGCGCTGGCGCTGCCGGTGGTCTCCGATTTTTCCACCGCGCTTGAGGATGGCAACCACACGATCCTTTTTAAAGATAAAGTGGAGCTGGACGCATTCATTGAGGCGCAGCACCTGCGCCTTGCCAAAGACCGGGGCAACCGCACCGCCGCGCTGGCTGTGCCGGAGGGCTACGATTTCAACACACATTATATCTTTTATTGTTACTGGCCGCTGGGTTCCCACTTCAAACTGCAACAGTGCTACTTGGAGAAGGGGGAGGGCTACATCAGCGTCGAGGCGGGATATGCCGTAAAGGACAGGGCTCTGCTGCTGGAAGACAGGCTGATGCAGGGCTACCTGATCGCCTTGGAGCGCGGCACCGCGCAATTGGACGACGCAGAGCAGATCGTCTTTCAGGTGCAGGAGCACGACCAGAACGAGACCGAGCCGCCCCTGAACGTTGGGCCGCTGCGCCTCGATCTTCTCGAACCGCTCAAGCCTGGCGCGGCGAGCATCCGGGTGCGGGTGATCCCGGCGGAGGGTCAAAAAGAAGCGCCCAAGGTGACAGGCGCGTTTGCATGGACGCTGAAGGAATATCGCGGCTATCAGTGGCGGAATATGCCCCTGGCACCCGGCAAAGAACCGCCGGATGTGCAACTGGAAGAGATTGAGCCCGGCACATTCAGCCTCCTGCTGAACGCCTACGAACCGTTACAGACCGGGCGGAGCTACCGCGCCATAGTGCGCCTGAAGCTCGACGGCGGCAAAGAGGAGCAGATGCTCAATGTTACACTGGAGATTGCGGTGAAATAAAAACGAAAGCAAGGCAGGGGTTGCTTCCCTGCCTTGCTTGTTTTTGGATGCTTAGTTCTCCTTTTTGCGGCGTTTTTTGCGGGAAAGCGCAAGCCCGCCGAAACCGCTGATGATGGCCGCATAATAGCCCAAATTGTAAAGAAAGCCATTGTTATGGATTTCGTAGATGCCGATGCTCTTGTTGAAAATCGAATAGATGAGCGAAAAAGGTGCGATCCAGCCATGCCAGATGCCCGAGAAGAATCCGGCCGCATGCTCCGCCGAGTTTGCTCCGTCGCCGGGAACGCAGCCTGCCAGGCAAAGGCAAAGCAGAACCAGCAGCAAGCAGATCACGATATACTTTTTCATGGCTTCTTCCTCCCCGAAGATACAATGATTCCCCGGCGGCCATTGGCTCACCGGGGAATGCGTTTCTTATGCCAGCCTTACCTTCACTGTCTTGATCTCAAACGGCTTGAATACCAGCGGCAGTTCCGCGCCCTCGAAGGGCAGAGCAACGTCGTTCTCCTCCATCAGGTCGCATTCGGCGGCCTCCGCGATCGTGCCGCCGAAGCGCAGGGTCGTCGCGGTGCGGCGGTTCCAGGTCTCATAGAGCCGAACGATCAGCGCGTCGCTGTCCTCCGCCTTCTTCACGGTTTCAATGATGACGTTCGCGTCATCCGCGGCGACAAGGCCGAAACTGGCCGGGAGCGCGCCTTCACCGGGTTCAGCGATGATCGCCCGCAGCGGCACGTTCAGGCCGTAGCCCTCCCGCGCGGCATTGCTCTGATCCACCGCGCCGGCGTGGGGATACAGCGCGTAGGTGAAGCGGTGCTCTTCACGGTCCTGATCTTCGTTCGGGCCGGTGGCGCAGCGCAGCAGCGTCGGCTGAATGTGGCCGTCCTTGACCGTCCAGCCGTATTTACAGTCATTCATCACCGAAAGGCCAAAGCCGTTGTCGCTCAGGTCGGCCCATTTATGCCCACAGACCTCAAACTGGGCGTAATCCCAACTGGTGTTCTCGTGGGTGACGCGCTCGATGTTGCCGAATTGGATGTCAAAGGTCGCGCGCCCGGCGTTGCAGTCCACGGGGTAATCGGCCTTGAGGGCGATGTTGCGCTCGTGCCAATCGATCCAGAAGTCAACATCCACGCGCTCGCCCTGGGGATAGAAGATGAAATCCTGCCAGATCACCGATTGCAAGAAATTGCGCACAATGCGCAGCACTGTGCGTGCGGGGCCCGCCTCAATGATTTCCGCCGACTGCACGTCGTCGACATACCAGAACTTCTCGCGGAAGTAGGCTTTGATATCCCAGGCGTCGTGATTAAAGGGGCGGTCTTCGTAGGCGATCAGGCGGTTCAGCAGTGCGCCTTCGGGGGCAGTGCTGCGACCTGTGGCCTTGTGCAGCAGTTCGGTGATATTATAATTTTCATCGAAAGCGACACGCAGGGCTGCGTTTTCGAATACCTTGCCGTCAACAGTCACGCCGATTTGCGCAGCGGCAGGCGCACCGGTGATTGAAAGACCGAAGCTCTTCCAACCCTTGGCGGGGACGCCCTTGGCCAGGAAACAGAGCCTGCCGTCATAGGTGTTCTGGCTGGGGAGTTCGCTGCCGTCTTCGTCATAAACCGCCAGGCGCTGACCTGCGGGCAATTCGGGCAGATCAACAAAGGCAAGGTCATCACGCGCAAAGCCAAGGGTGTTGAACACCACTGCGCGGCCGCAGCCGCCGATGTTTGCCGCAAGCGCTTGCATCGCGGCCTGCGCCATCGCTTCGCCGTCGGCCAGCACCTGCAAATACTGCTCCTGCGAATCCTCATAGACCGACTTGATCGAGGAACCGGGGATGATATCATGGAACTGGTTGAGCAGGATCAGCTTCCAGTTCTCGAGAATCTCTTCGGCGGGGTACGCCGCGCCTGCATATTGCAGGGCCAAAGCGGAAAGGGTCTCGGCATCGTGGAAAAGCAGCTCGCTCTTGCGGTTGTAGCGCTTGTTGCGCGCCTGTGCGGTCAGGGTGCCGCGATGGAATTGCAGGTACAGTTCCCCGCGCCAGGTCGGCAAGTGTTCGTCGCCGCTGACCTGTTCATCCAGCTGGCGGAAAAAATCCAACGCAGGCTGCTGCACAACGCGCGGGCAGCCCTCGATGCTCTTTGCCATGCGGTGGCCGTGCTCGAGCATCTCAACGGTTGGGCCGCCGCCGCCGTCGCCGTAACCGAAGCTGATCAGGTATTCGCTGTTGAGATCTTTGTTGGAATAGCGCTGCCAGCCGCCGATCACCTGGTCCGGGGAAAGATAGGAGTTATAGGTGGTGAAGTGGGAGGGGACGTGGCTCTTGTTGACACCTGTACCGGTGGCGAAATGAGCCAGCACGGAGGTGCCATCAATGCCCTGCCACTTAAAGGTGTCAAAGGGCACTTTGTCGTATTCGTTCCAGCTGATCTTGGTGGTCATAAAATAATCAATGCCGGATTTCTTGATGATCTGCGGAAGCGCGCCTGTATAGCCAAAGACGTCGGGCAGCCACATGATCTTGTTGTCAACGCCGAATTCCTGGCGGAAGAAGCGCTTGCCGACCAGGAACTGGCGCACCAGCGATTCGCCGGAGATCACGTTGGTGTCCGATTCGACCCACATGCTCCCCTCAGCCTCCCAACGGCCTTCGGCGATGCGCTGTTTGATGCCCTCATAGACCTGCGGATAATCCTGTTTAACGTAGTCATAAAGCTGCGCCTGCGGGGACATAAATTTATATTCCGGGTATTCCTCCATGTATTTCAGTACGGTTGCGAAGGAGCGCCCGGCTTTATCCCGAGTTTGTCGCAGGCGCCAGAGCCAAGCCACGTCGATGTGTGTGTGACCGATGCAAGAGGCGACGATCCCACTCTCTTCGCCGGAGAACAGCTCTTTCTTGAGGTACGTGCAGGCCTCCAGCGCCGTGGCGTCAAACGCCGCGACGTCGCTTTCGTCGCCCATTTCCAGCATATTGCAAGCCGTGTTTAGCGTCTTGATCAACTTGACGCGGGCAATGTCATCGGCACCATAGAGGTTGGCGACCTCCAGCGGTGTGGCAAGATCGAAATAGAGCCGTTTGGCCAGCTTGTTGACCGTCTTCAAGCTCGCGCGCATGCGCACCGGCCCCGCCCAGGCAAAGGGGTCGGTATAGGCATTCAAAGCGATTTCGAAGACTTCGCCGCCCTTGGCGCAGTCCAGCAGCTGAACGTAGCGGTGATTGGAATCCAGGCCCTGCAACAGTTCGCCGTTGGCGAAGAGGATCAGCTGGGGGTTGGTCTCGCGCCAGCCACGCTCGTGGGGCGTCACCTCATAGATCACGGGCTTCCCCGCAAAGCGCTCCGGTACGGTGACGGTCTGGCGGAACCAGCAGTAGCACTCCGGATAACCCCAGAACTCGTTTTCGCTGTCGAACGCCCGCCACTCGCCTTCTTGCAGGTTTTCGATGGTGTTTTGCCCATCCCGGAACTCGAAATTGCCGGTGGATTCACTGTCGGGGTAAAGGTAGGTTGCGGCGACGTGGTCGATGATCTTGCCGACGCGCTTGGAAAGGGCATGCCGCTCGGAGTTCTTGTCTACGAAGGGGATGTCGAAATTGCCCATGGGAGGTCACCTTTCTTTCATGAAGTATAAAGTGCTTATTATGCGCGATGAATCTGACTGACAATTTGCACAAGCAAATCTTCAACGCTCAGGTTATCTGCTTTTATTATGATATCCGCGTATTGCAAATAGAGGGGGCGCCTTTCGTTAAACAACTCAAATAAAGTCTTTCCGTCTTCAATAACAACACCGCGGCTTTTGATGTCAGCAATGCGCTTTTCCACTTCTGCGCATGATACATCCAAAAATATAATTGTTGAACACTGCTTTAAATGGTTCATTGCTTTTTCAGAGTAAACCGCGCTTCCGCCTGTTGCAATGCAGGTGTTTTCACAAGCGAGAGAGCAAATAACATCAGATTCTTTTCGCTTAAACTCATCAATCCCACTTGATTCTATGATTTGCGACAACAGCTTTCCGTTTTTTTGTTGAATTATTAAATCAGTATCAATAAACATCATGTTTAGTGTTTTCGCTAATAAAACACCGAGCGTGCTTTTTCCGCACGCCGGCATTCCGATGATGGAAATATTCGTTTTACAGATAAATTCGCTCATATTCATCTCCTCTGGAATGCCATCATCATGCTATACGTATTAGGCTTTACACATGGTCATAGTTCCGCCAATACAGCGGCAGCGGCAGCCAGTTGTTCAGGAAGGGGTACCGCACTGCCCACTCTTCCCGCTTGCTCGAATAGGGCGTGAGGAAGAAGCGCACGGCATCCAGATGCTCCAGCTCAATGACCGGCACATCCGTTGTGGCAGTGACGCAGGGCTGCCCCTGCTCAACGGCAATGCGCACGGTCTCATCGCCGCATTGGCCGTGGATGCGCGCGACGAGGCTCCCCTCCTCCAGGGGCTTCAGCTGTGTCTGCGCCTGCATCAACAACGAAAGGCCGTTCGCCCACCGCAAGACGGCGTAGCTTCCGCTGTGGATGGGGTGGTAGCTCTCACTGTATTTTTCAAAGCAGGCAATCATTTCATGATCCCATGCGGCTGCCTCAACGGCGATGCCGTAGCTATGCGAGGATAACAACGAGAACAGCGCCCGCAGGATCTCCTCAAAGCGCTCCGGCTGCAGCAAGCGTAGGTTGCCGATTTCTTCGGACATACGGTCCAAGCTGAAATAGGCCGCGATGCCCTTGCCGTCCCGCAAAATATAGGGTTTGTTATCCCAACTATGCAGCGCATCAAGGAAGGCGGCTGCATCGTGCTTGGTATGCATCAGGTCGCGCTCATGCGCCGCCTGGATGACTTGCAGGTCAGCCGGGTCTGTCAGCGGCTCCGCCTTCAGTTCGGTCTTTCCCTCGGGCATATGGCGCAGGTTGCTGCGGTTGAAGTGCCCCCGCAATGCCCAGCCGCCGCGCTCAAAACCCCAATAATTATAGCGCTGGCGCTGCCCGCCCAAAAAGCCGAAGGAGCAGCCTGCGGCGGCCATGGCCTCCATCGCTGCGTCCATAGTCCTGCGCATATAGCCGCTGCGGCGGCTATCACGCGCGACGGCGACGTTGCCGATGCCGCCCAGACGTGCCATTTGCCCGGCGATCTGCACATCATAAACATACATCCCCACGGCGGCCCGGATCACACCGTCCTCCTTCAGGATGTAGTTGTTTTCCCAGGGCCTGTACTCTTTCTTATAGAGCTTTGGCAGCAGGGTGAGAAAATCCCGCCGGGGCAGCTCGTCTTCGAGAAAGAAGACGTCGTCCAGCATCGCCATCAGTTCTTCATAGTCCTGCTCCCGTGCGGGGCCGATGTAGGTAATTTCGGGCATGTGCGACCTCCCTATAAGCAATAAAAATGATCTTTATAAATCTAACATACCGGGGTTGAAATGTCAACCCCGCGATTGAAATGTCAAACCATTGCAGGGCTGAAGCGCAAAGGCCATCTTTTGCGCTTTTTTTGCGTTTTTGCTTGCATGCACCAGCAATGGATGGTAGAATGGGTTTCGGGATTTCTATAGAGAAAGCGGGGGAGGTTTGAAAAATCACGCCCCGCTATTTTTAAAACCATAAGT
>JAVBOZ010000163.1:0-7353 GCA_031549985.1 Oscillospiraceae bacterium
ATGATGTGTGTCGCTGCTTTTTGTCTACTCTTCTAACGAAAATAGTATTAGACTGTAGCCACAGATTGCTTGTCCGCCCAAACCCGTTCGTATTTGCGGGTCGTGCGTAAAAAGGTCAAACAGACCACCTCCGCCGCTCCGGCCGCCAACAACGCCCCCACGCAGACCTGCAAAGTCGAGCCGGTGGTGACCACATCGTCGCAGAGCAGAATGCGCCGCCCACGAATCATGTCCGATTCCCCGGCGGCAAAAGCGCCGGCAACATTATTTTCCCGCTGCCGGGCGGGCAAGCCGTGCTGCTTGCCGGTCTCGCGTGTTTTCAACAACAAACTCGGCGCAAGCGGCAGTTCCAGGTGCCGCGCAACAGCCCGCGCCAGCAACTGGCTTTGATTGTACCCCCGGTCTTGCAGTTGCCTGCGGGTCATGGGTACGAAGCAGATCAGCTCCGGAACCCGCGCAAGATTGGCCGCCAACAGCGCTTCGGCCATCGTGCGGCCGATGGAGGGCGCAAGGCCGCGTTTGCCATTGAACTTCAGCGCGAAGAACTGACGCCGGGCCGCGCTGCGATAAAAATAGCAGCTGACAACAGGTACGCCGCCTCTGTTTTCACCTGCCTGACGCTCTTGTGTTTCGGATTCGCCCGCGCATTTCGCTTCGCAAGCCGGGCAAAGGGCATAAGCCGCCTCTGTCACTCCGCCGCACCACGCGCAGCGCCGGGGGAAGACCCAGAACAGCGCCCGCTCCCAAAGGCGGAGCAAGCGGAATGAAAAGCGGGGATGGTTTTTCATGGCTTGAGTCCTATTCGTGCCCCTTCGGTTATTCGCCTTTGCGCAACTGCGCGGCCAATTCCTCCGGGCGGCAAAGGCGGATATGATCCATCTCGCGGCAAAGGGCCTCGCATTGCTGGCGGACGCCGTCCGGCAGGCCGCAGTCCAGCGCGATCACCTCGCCGCGCGCAATGTCGCCCAACAGGCCCATGCGCAGCCTTGCCGCGCAGAGCAGCGAAGCGACCTCTTTTTCGGCCGCCCCGCAGGGGATCACGACGACGAAGCGCCCCACCGCCCTGGTGCGGCGCAGCAGCGTCATCAGCATATAGACACTCGCGATGACGCCCAACAGACCAAAAATGAGTAAGAGCCCGTAAACGATTCCGGTAAACATAGCAACCACATCCTTTCCTTTCCACTATATGCGGGAAGGCGGAGGCGGATACGCAAAAAAAGTGTGAGTCGGCGTGTAAGCCGAGTTCTGTCATTGAAGGCAATCATCTATCTTGCCGCGTCATTGCTGGCGCGGTCCTGCCACCCGTTGGGGAATACGCCGAGCAAGCGCCGCGCTTGCGCGCGCCCCGGTCGGTGTTGCTCCGGATAGGGTTTGCAGGGCACTGCGGTTCCCCGCAGGCCGGTGAGCTCTTACCTCGCCTTTCCACCCTTACCGCGGCGAGCCGCGGCGGTATA
This sequence comes from Oscillospiraceae bacterium, assembly GCA_031549985.1. Taxonomy (GTDB): domain Bacteria; phylum Bacillota; class Clostridia; order Oscillospirales; family Acutalibacteraceae; genus WRMQ01. The sequence continues at coordinate 1,458 of JAVBOZ010000163.1, forward strand.
TCTCTGTTGCACTTTCCCTAAGGTCACCCTCGGCGGCCGTTAGCCGTTATCCCGCTCTGCGGAGCTCGGACTTTCCTCACGCGGTATTACCCGCGCGCGACTGCCCAGCCGACTCACAGGTTTATTGTAATGGATTTTCAGGTGGCTGTCAAGAGAACAGGGTGGTTCCGTCCAAGAAAAACGCATTCTCCCGCCACTTTTCACCGTTTTCTCATTGCATTTGCATTGAATTGTTGGTATAATGATGCAAACAGGCACGGCCATTCTACCCGAATATAAAGGAAGGGGGCACGTTTTTTGGACGAGACCACCAACAACGACGAGCTGGAACTATTGATGTACGAGGCCGAAAAAGCGGCGGCGGAAGCTGCGAAAGCCGCTGAAGAAGCCGATGACCAGACAGGCGCGGCCGGGGAACCGGAACCCGCCGAGGCCGCTGAACCGGCGGATGCGCAGGTCGGCGCAGACACCGAGGCTGACGCAACCGTATCCGCGGGGGAGGAACCTGAACCGATGCAGCCGCAGGGCCTGACTGGTTTTCACGGGCTTGTGGAGGCGGCGCGGGACACGGATGCAGACGACGAGGAAACACGGAACGATCGACCGGAGGTGAAGCCGCCGCAGGTGATTTTCACCCTCCTGATTCTTCTGCTGCTCGCGCTGCCCGCGCTGGGCTTGGCTATCGGGAACGGCTATATCGCCATTCCGGCGCTGCGAGGGATGTTCCTTGAAACGCAAAAGCACCTGATTTCGGCGCAGGCTGCTTATGGGGAGGTCAACGAACGCGCGGTCAAGGCGGAAGCGAAGCGGGTCAAGCTGTTTTCCGTCAAGAATGTCAACGGAAGCGAAAAACAGGCCGCCCAGGGGCTGAGCGTCGGCTCGTTCACCGCCGAGCGTATCGCACTCATGCAGCATAAGGCCAACGGGCCTTTTGTCAGCGCGGAATTTGTTTCCAGCTTTACGCAGGGCGGCGCAAGGGTGCCCAGGCGCATCGCACCGTTGGTCGCGGAATACGAGGACTTGAAAACGTTCGATACGGACATAAATTCAAGCTTTAACGAGGCTTACACCAAGGCGATGCCCGAAGACGCGGAAGAGCTTGACGAAGCGAAAATCATTGCCGCGCTGTTAGACGCGATGGAAGCCTACCGTAAGACGGACAAAGATGCCGCCAAGCACGCGCCATACTATGATTACTATACCTGTTCGCTTTTGGCCCGCAATCCGGAAAAACTCAAGCCCAGGGTCGCCGAAATGAAAAAAGCTGACCGCGAAAGCTGGGTTTATGAGGATATGGAATACTACGCCGCATTGCAGGCGAAGGACTACGCCAACGCTGCGCAGATCAACCGCAACAGGCTGGCCCGCAACAAGGAAGATTCCAACGCGCTGCGGGAGCTGGCGCGGGCACTTTGGCTTGCCGGCAAGAAGGATGAGGCGCAAAGCGTGACAGACGCCAAGCAGCCGACCGAGATTATGCGCGACAGCGCAAAGCTTGCCAAGGCGGAATTCCTATACCGTGAGAAAAAGTATACCGAAGCCATCGCCATCTGCGACGCGATCATCAAGGTCACCAGGGCCGCGCCCGAGACCGATGCCACGCGCGGCGCGCGCGAAGTGGAGGCGCTTGCCACCAAGGCCATCGTATTGATGCTTCAGGAAAAGACCGTCGACGCTTCAAAGATGTTGAAAACCGCGATGGATAGGGAATACGTGCCACAGAATATGAGCGCGGCTCTCGCGTACGCGGCTCTCGCGGCATCCTATGAGGCGGACACGGACTTCTACCAGGCGTTGGTCACGTCGTTTTTCACGGATAACACCGGGCAGCCCAGAATCCCGCAGGATGTCCAAAGCCTTCTGCTTGGCGAAACTACCGTGGCGGATCTCTATCAAAAAGGCTGGGGGGTGACCATGTGACTGTCGTCTATTTGATTTCGAGGATTTTGACATACCCCGCCGCATATCTCAAGGGGTTTTGGGAGCATTGGACCTGCCGCATATTGAAGGTTCAGGTGCTTCGGGGCGGCTATCTGCGCAGCGACGAATACTGCGGCCACATTGAGCACGCGCCCGCGCAGAGCCCGGGAAAGGCATTTTTGCTCGTCTTTTTGCCCTGGCTGGCTCAAAAGTTGCTGGCGCTGCTATGCCTGACGGCCGCCGCCGTCCCGCTGCTGGTGTTCGGCCTGCGCGGGAGCAGCGAGACCATCTTCTTCTGGGTTGAGGTCGTTCTGCTCTATCTCGGCGTGAGCTTTCTTTGCAACGCCTATCCCATTTGGGGCGACGCGAAGAACCTGTGGCGTCTGTTCTACGCACCAAAGGCACAAGACGACGCGCCGGAGGCCGAAAAGCCGAAGAAGGCTTCGCTGCTTGCTCGGATTCTGCTTGCGCCCATCAATGTCTCGTTCATGGCCTGCGCCTGGCTGGAGCGTTTTGGTCTGCAAATCCTGCTTTGGTTTGGTTTAGCCGTCGCGCTCTACCTGTTGCGATAATGGAGCTTTCCGCCTACAGAACCCCTGCCACGCCCTCGGCGGCGGAAATCGTCATCAAAAAATCCCGCTTCATCGGGCGGCTTCTTCCGGCAAAAACGCCGGAGGAGGCCGCCGCGCTGCTTGCGGGTATCCGCGCCGAGCACTGGAGCGCCACCCACAACGTTTGGGCTTACACCTTGCGCGAGGGGCAGCAGCGCCGCTATTCCGACGACGGCGAACCCCAGGGCACCGCCGGGATTCCCGTGCTGGAGACACTGCTCCGGGCCGAGGTTCGTAATTGCCTCTGCGTAGTGACGCGCTATTTCGGCGGCACCTTGCTGGGCGCGAACGGTCTTGTCCGCGCCTATGCGCAGGCGGCAGGCGCGGCGCTGGCCGCCGCTGAAATTCTGACCATGGCACCCTGCCGCACCCTGCGTATTCGCTGTGATTATGCGTTTTACGGCCGTCTGACAGCCCTTGTGCCCGAATGCGGCGGCACGGTACTGGCAACGGACTTCACGCAGGAAGTCACGCTGACCTTCCGCCTGCGCGTCGAGGATGCGGAAATATTTTCACAGCGGTTACGCGACGCGGGCAATGGCCGGTACGCAGCGGAATTACTGGAAGAAGGCTACGCGGCGCTCCCGGAATAATCCCGCGCTTTCCCGGGGAAAATACAATCGCCGAACCGGCTTGCCGACGGCCAGTTTTTGCGGCACAGCCGCCAAGAAGGGAAAGATAGCCATGAATCAGCAGAATCAAAACCGCACCATCGGCTGCAACGTCAGCGATTGCCGCTATAATTGCAGGAGCGAACAGTGCTGCTCCCTGGATCAGATCAAGGTTATGCAGGAAGACAAGGACGTCACCAGCGAACACGCCACCTGCTGCCACTCGTTCGAGTGCAAATAACACTTCGCAAGACGGATGCGAAGCCTCCCTTTCGAGGGGGGCTTTGCCATTCTTCGGTGGCGGCGCGGGTAAAATTTGGCTGCGTCAAAAAATTTACAAAAAAGAGTGGAAATTTCCTGTGGGATCATGTATAATACTTCGGTAACGAATTTATGGCAAAGAACACAGGAGGATAACATGAGTTTTGTTTCCAAGGAGAAGATCCGCCCGGGGGCATGGGAAATCACGGCAGACGTTGACGCAGCGGCGTTCAACGCGAAGGTAGACGAAATTTTCGCCAAAGAGATGCCTAACCTTTCAATCCCGGGCTTCCGCAAGGGGAAGGTGCCGCGCGCGATGCTGGAAAAACGTTACGGCGCGAACCTCTTTTTTGAAGATGCGCTGGATGCCCTGCTGCCCGCAGCCGTCGATGAAGCGATCAAGGCCGCGGAGTTGGAACCGGCGCTGCGTCCGCAGGATCTTGACGTCAAAGAGATGGGCAAAGAGAACGGCGCGCAATTCAGCTTCGTTGTTATTGTTCGGCCTGAGGTCACTGCACAGGGCTGGAAGGGCCTTGAGGTTCCCTTTGCCGAGCCTGTCGTCGCCGAGGCGGATATCGACGAGCGCATCCACCAGCTGCAGCACCGCAACGCCCGCACCGTAGAGGTCGAGGGCCGCCCGGCGCAGGATGGCGACATCGCCCAGATTGACTACGAAGGCTTTGCCGACGGCGTGCCCTTTGAGGGCGGCGCTGCTGAAAACTTTGATCTGACCTTGGGTTCCGGTTCGTTCATTCCCGGCTTTGAAGAAAAGGTTATTGGTCACGCACCCGGCGAGGAATTTGACATTGACGTCACCTTCCCCGAGGAATACCACAGCGAAGAGCTGGCGGGCAAGCCGGTCGTGTTCAAGATCAAACTTCATTCCCTGAAGGCCGAAGAACTGCCGGAGGTGGACGATGATTTTGCCCAGGAGGTCGGGGAAGACTACAGCAACGTCGCGGATTTGCGCACGGGAATCTTGGCCGAATTGACCGAGAGCCGGGCCAAAGAAAGCGAAGAGGCTTTCGCCAGCGCGCTGCAGGATCAACTGGCGGCGCTGGCCGAAGGCGAAATCGCGGAAGAAATTTATGAGCAGCGTGCTCAGCGCAATATTGAGATGTTCGCCGATCGCATCGGGATCCCTGTGGAGCGTTATCTTGAATACGTCAGCCTTGACCGCGAGTCCTTCGATGCCGATATGCGCAAGCGGGCCGAGGAACAGATCAAGCTGGAGCTGGCTCTGGAGGACATCGCGAAACAGGAGGGCATGGAAGCTTCGGGCGAGGAAATCGAGGCCGAGTATGAAAAGCTGGCGGCGGAATACAATGTAGAAGTCGCGCGCGCCAAATACGCCGTGCCGGAAGCGGAAATCGCAGCGGGCATTCTGCGCGAAAGGGCTATGGAGCTTGCCAAGGCCGAGGCCGTGAAGGTTGCGCCTAAGACGGCGGAAGCGGAAGAAACGCCGGAAGAGGACGCTACGGACACCACAACCGTATAACTCACACCATTTTTCACTATACTTACGCTATACACGTTTGAAGGAGGGTCGCATATGTCACTGGTTCCAATGGTCATTGAGCAGACCGGGCGCGGGGAGCGCTCGTTCGATATCTTTTCGCGCCTGCTCAACGAACGCATCGTGATGCTTTCCGACGAGGTCAACGACGTCACCGCCAGCCTTGTCATCGCCCAATTGCTACACCTTGAGGCCGAGGATCCCGATAAGGACATCAGCTTCTATATCAACAGCCCCGGCGGCTCGGTCAGCGCGGGCATGGCCATTTTCGATACGATGAACTATATCAAATGCGACGTTTCCACCATCTGCATGGGCATGGCCGCGTCGATGGGTTCGTTTTTGCTGGCGGCGGGTGCCAAGGGTAAGCGTCTTGCCCTGCCCAACAGCGAAATCATGATTCATCAGCCCTCCGGCGGCACGCAGGGGCAGGCAACCGAAATTGAAATTGCCGCAAAGCATATCCTGCGTACCCGGGAAAAATTAAACCGCATTTTGGCGGAGAACACCGGCCAGCCGGCGGAGGTCATTGCGCGCGATACCGAGCGCGATAACTTCCTTTCCGCGCAGGAAGCGTTGGAATACGGCTTGGTGGACAGGGTCATATTCAAAAGATAAGCATCAGTAATGGAATACTATAAAACCATGTTTCGCGTTCAATATAGGGTTTTAGAAATTCCCTAATACTATTTTGAACAGGAGAAGCCATGCCAAAAGAAGACGACAAAAATAAGACCGTCCGTTGTTCCTTATGCAAAAAGCGGCAGGAACAGGTGGATAAAATGATCGTCGGCCCGGGCGTTTATATCTGCAACGAGTGTGTGGAGCTGTGCCAAACCTTCTTGGACGAAGATGAAACCGGCCCGCGCCGCAAGGCTCCCAAAGAGCTGGATGTGCAGACTTTGCCCAAACCACACGAAATTAAGGCGCAGCTGGACGCCTATGTCATCGGGCAGGAAAGCGCAAAAGTCGCCTTG
>JAVBOZ010000165.1:0-8350 GCA_031549985.1 Oscillospiraceae bacterium
CGTCCTCGACGCCCCTGCATCCGCTAAAATCAAAGGCTCTTGCATATTGTTTCCCGGGGCGTCGAGGACGCCGCCCCCTACGCCGGGGTTTTTGGAGGTACCCCAATGCGGCAAACGACCCGTTTGCGCTATTCTATAACAGATCAAGGCAGGATTCTGAAAAACCGGCACGGTTTTTCCTAATGCGGCAAACGACCCGTTTGCGCTATTATAACATAGAATAAAGAAAAATTCAACTGTTTTGCCGCGCAAACGCGGATATGCGACAGTGCTGTTGATGAAATAGGAGAATTGCAACGTTTCGCCACATTCCGCCCTTGACTTTCTCGCTTTCTCATAGTATAATAATTTGAGCCGCTTTGTGTATTGACTACGCGGCAGAATTACATGACGAAGGAGTTCTTATGCCTGACCCTGACCCCGACCCTGACCCCGCCAACGGGATGTTCTCACAAATCATACTGCTGTTTGCCCTGATATTGACAAATGCGTTTTTTGCGATGAGCGAAATCGCGGTCATATCACTTTCCGATGCCAAGATCGACCGCATGGCTTCGGAGGGCGACCGCCGCGCCCGCCGGGTGCAAAAACTGACCGCCAATACCAGCCGATTTCTCGCCATGATTCAGATTGGCGTGACGCTGGCTGGCTTTTTAGCCTCCGCCAGCGCGGCGCAGGCCTTTGTCGATAAGCTTCAGGGGGTGCTTGAGAGAATCAGCGCCTCAGCCCCCACCTTGAGCAATCTGATGGGCGGCGTAGCCACCGTTGCGGTGACTTTGATGATTTCTTACGTCTCGCTCGTGTTGGGTGAGATCGTGCCTAAACGGATCGCGATGAAATACCCGGAGCGGATTTCGCTGGGTATCGCGAGTATACTTTCGTTCTTCTCCTGGTTCCTGCGTCCGCTTGTGTGGGTGGTGTCCGCCTCCGCCAATGGGGTGCTGCGGCTGTTCGGCATCGACCCCAACGCCGAGGACGAGGCCGTCACCGAAGAGGAGATCCGCATGCTGGTGGATGTCGGCGGCGAAAAGGGCGTCATTGAGGACGCCCAAAAAGAGATGATCCACAATATCTTTGAGCTTGACGACATGGACGTGGGCGACATCATGACCCATCGGACAGATATTGTCGGCGTGGAGGCGGACGCACCGCTTGAAAGCGTGGTGGAGGCCTCTATGCGCGAGGGTTGTTCCCGCGTTCCGGTATATGAGGAAGACCTTGATGATATCATCGGCATTTTGTATGTGAAGGATTTGCTGAAGTATGTCGGCACGGCGCTGCCCGGCGGAAAACCGCTGCGCGATGTGATGCGCAAGGCCTATTTCGTTCCGGAAACCATGAGCTGCGGCGAGCTTTTCAAAGAGATGACCGCGAAGCACGTGCAGATCGCCATCGTGGTGGACGAATACGGCGGCACGGCGGGCCTGGTCACGCTGGAAGATATATTGGAAGCCATCGTGGGCAATATCCAGGATGAATATGACGATGAAGAAGAGGAAATCTCAAAGATCGACGAGAGTACCTTCCGCCTGGACGGAGCCACCAACATTGAGGAGATTGAGGACCTGACGGGCGTCACTCTGCCGGAGGGGGAGTATGAGACCGTTGCGGGTTTCGTGATCCGCCAGCTGGGCTACCTGCCGCAGGAGGGCGAAAATCCTGAGATTGAATACGAAGGACTGCGCTTCACCGTGGAAGCGGTTGAGGATAAGCGGATCACACTCTTGCAGGTGAAGCTCAAGCAGCATTCAGAGGCCGGAGAGGCCGAAGGGGAATAACCGTCCTAACAAAGGAATACTAAATGAATGCAAAGATAGCGATTGCTATGAAAGGGGAATTTTTATGAAGCAAGCAAAAAAACTGATATCTCTGGCGCTTTCCCTCGCACTGCTTTGCGCGGCAACAGCGCTGCTGGGCAGCTGCAAGAAGCCTGAACCCGGCGTACCCACCACCTATCCATATGTCTTTGTGCATGGCCTCAACGGGTTTGGCGACGACACCTTTGATTCCATATCGTATTGGGGCAGTACGACGGGCGTAAAGCTCATGTCGCTGCTCCAGGAAGATGGCTATGAGTGCTACGCGCCCTCGGTCGCCACCATGGGCAGCGCCTGGGACCGCGCCTGCGAACTCTACGCACAGCTCACGGGGAGCCGCGTTGACTACGGCAAGGCGCACAGCGAGAAATATGGCCATGACCGCTACGGTAAGACGTTCGACGCGCCGTTGTTCCCCGGTTGGGGTACGGTGGACGAGGACGACAACCTGCGCAAGGTCAATCTCATCGGCCACAGCTTCGGCGGCGCGACGATCCGCCTGATGGCGGCGCTGTTGAAGCAGGGCAACGAGGCCGAGCGTACTGCGTCGCCCGAAGACTGTTCGCCCCTGTTCACGGGTGGCAAAGAAGATTGGGTATTCAGCCTGACCTGCCTTGCCTCGCCCCATAACGGCACCAGCCTATTCGCCGCCGCCCAGGAATTCATGGGAAGCTCCGGCGGCAAAATGCTGCTCGGGATTCTTCAGACGGGCGAGAACCGCGACCTGACCGGCATTCTAAAACTGCTGGATTCGATGGGGCTGGCGAATATTTTTGGTGTTGACCTGACCGGGCTGGGGGATTTGCTCCAAGGCTCCGGCGCAAAGGTCACCGGCAAGGAGATTGCGGATACCCTGCGCCTGCTTGGCACACCGGATAACGCCTACTATGACCTGGCCATCCCCGGCGCGGAGGAGCTGAACCGCCAGATCGGAACGGTAAAAGATACGTACTACTTCTCCTACCCGGTGGACGGCACCGAGGACGCCGACGGCGGCGCCAAGCGCATACCGACCAACGAGATGATCGCCATTTTAAAAATCCCCGCGCGGATCGTCGGCGGCTGGACGGGGACTGCGGGCACGGTAACGATTGATCAAGAATGGCTGCCCAATGACGGCCTGGTCAATACGATTTCGGCGACCGCTCCCTTCCTGGAGCCAAGCGAAACAGTGGAGGGCGCAATGGACTGGAGCGAGGCTCGCCCCAATCGCTGGTATGTGATGCCCACCGTGCGCGGCGACCACGGTACGCTGATCGGTATGGGCAAAGATGAAGCCTACCTGAAGACTTTTTACGGCGAACTGCTGGGCGGCATCGACACGCTGAGCAAGCAGGTGACGGGTGCGCCCAGATAGACGAGGCAGAACACGCCCAGCTATTTTTCAAACTATAAGTTTTGTGCTGCGCAAAAACTTGAAAAGGATGGATCATAACCATGATAGCAACCAGCCGCAACCGCCTGGCGCGGGCGGCTGGTATTGTTATTCTGTTTTTGATGGCGCTGAGCGTTACCTTTGCGATGTGGCTGCGGGCTGAATTTAGTGGCCCGGCCAGCGCCTGGACGCAGCAGCCGCTGCTGCAAAAGCTGCACCTTGCGCTTTGGGGTGAACTACAGATTCGTACGGAGCCGCTTCCTGCGCGGCGTGATCCTGCCAGCCCCCTGCCGCTTTTGCGTCTGCAGACGCCGGAGGAAATTCTTTGGCATGAGCGGCGCAACGGCATCGCCAGCCTTGCCGAAGCGGGTAATTATGATTTTGCCGGGATACCGATGGAAATTATGGGCCGGGGAAACTCCACCTGGACGGGGAGGGGAAAGCGGCCCTACCAGCTTCGATTCAACGAACCGACGGATGTGCTGGGTATGGGCGAGGCGCGCAAGTGGGTCTTGCTTGCCTGCGCGCTTGATAAATCGCTGCTGCGGCCGCTGGTTGCCCACCGGTTGAGCGAGAGCCTCGCTCTGGCGTGGACGCCGGATATACGCCCGGTTGAATTGGAGATCAACGGGAAATACCACGGCATCTATCTGTTGGCCGAAAAAGTGGAGCCGGGCGAAAGCCGACTTTCGCTGCCTGAGGGCGCGGTGCTTTTTCACGCGGACGCGCGAGCGGATAAAGCCGCGTCTTTTGTGTTGCGCAACGGCCTGCGCGTCGCGCCTGACGCCCCAGTTTGGGATGAAATGACTGCGGAAGACCGCCAGCGCCTGGAAGAGGCGCTGGTTGCTGCTGAGACTGCCCTCTATGACGGCGCGCCGGGCGAATGGATGCAATATTTTGAATTGGACGCCCTTATCGACTGGTTTTTGGCGGAAGAGATCACCAACAATCTGGATTCGGCAATGGTCGCCAGCGTCTATTTCATGCTCACGCCGGAGGGGAAGCTCCGCTTTGGGCCGGTCTGGGATTTCGACCTTTCCATGGCCAATACAGGGGTGCAGGCTCTGCCCGCCTTTACCGGCTGGGCGACGGCTCTCAACGGCAGGGGCTGGTTCGCTAAATTGACGCAGCGCCCTGAGTTCATGGAACTGGTTCGCAAACGGTACACGGCATTGGTGGCTGACGGGCTATATGAATCAATTGACACATGGATCACCCAATCCGCCGATCTTCTGCGGGTACCGCAGAAGACGAACTATCAGGCCTGGTCAATTACCCAGGACCTGCCGCTGGAGGTGCGTTTTACCAGCGAAAGCTGGGAAGCGCATGTGGGCTATGTTCGGGATTTTTTTGGAAAACGCAGGGGATGGCTGGATGCGACTCTGGGGTTGACTGCGGAATCATAAGAGGGATTTTTCAAACAAAACCATAATTTTCAACCGAACCCCTTTACAATACAGCTCTTTTGTGGTAAACTATCTAAGATCGCCGTTCCCCGGCTGACGGAATCACCGCCCCCAGCTGAGAAACCGGCTAACATTTTAAAGAGGTGAACGTAACATGACGCAAGAGGAAAAGAACCAGATCATGGCTGACTACGCTCTGCACGAGGGCGACACGGGTTCCCCGGAGGTGCAGGTGGCGCTGCTGACCAAGCGCATCAACGACCTGACCGGGCACTTGAAGGAACACAAAAAGGATCACCACTCCCGCCGCGGGCTGCTGAAGATGGTCGGTCACCGCCGCAACCTGCTCGGCTATCTGCAAAACAACGATATTGAACGGTACCGTTCGCTGATCGCCAGGCTTGGCATCCGCAAATAGTACCCCGCGCGAGGAGTTGGGCGGCAGGGTCTCCTGCCCCTGACTCCTTTTTCTCGCCGCTTGCGGCGTAACACCGGCGAAGCAATTACTTTAACCATAAAGGGAGATCGTACTTTAGCGGTAAATTTTGCGCCTGCTCCATTGAAGGCTGCACAGCAGACGAGCTCGCGCAGGCGCAGGCGTGGAATTTATTGCTAAAATGCGCTCCTTTATTGGAATATACGAAATCAAAGGAGCAAACTATGTTTTTCAAAGATTACAAACGGTTTGAAACGGAGATCGGCGGACGGCCGTTCGTCGTTGAAACCGGCAAAATGGCGCAACTGGCGGGCGGGGCCTGCATGGTGCGCTATGGCGAGACCAACGTGCTCTGCACCGCGACGATGAGCGCCAAGCCTCGCGACGGCATCGACTTCTTTCCGCTTTCCGTCGATTTTGAGGAAAAGCTCTATTCCGTCGGCAAGATCCCCGGATCCTTCCAGCGGCGTGAAGGCCGCGCCAGCGAAAAGGCCGTCTTGGCTGGTCGTGTGATTGACCGTCCGATTCGCCCGCTGTTCCCCAAGGATATGCGCAACGACGTTGGTGTTGTAGCCACGATTATGAGCGTTGACCAGGATTGCCCGCCCGATATGGTGGCGATGCTGGGCGTCTCCGTTGCTCTGAGCATCAGCGAGATTCCGTGGCGCGGACCCGTGGCCGGTGTCTGCGTCGGCTTGGTGGACGGCGAATATGTGATCAACCCCACCGCCGAGCAGCGCGAAAAGAGCCGCATGAGCCTGGTGGTGGCCTCCACGAGCGACTTGGTCGCGATGATTGAGGCGGGCGCGCAGGAAGTCACCAACGAAGAGATGTACGAAGGGATCATGTTTGGGCACCGCGAAAACCAGCGTCTGGTCGAATTCATCAACGGCATCGCCGCCGAAGCGGGCAAGGCGAAGATCGACTTCCCCTCCAACGATCCGCCCGAAGCGATGTATGAAGACATCAAGGCCTTTGCCATTGACGACATCCGCTTTGCGCTGGATACCGATGACAAGCGCATTCGCGACGAGCGACTCAAGCCCATCTATGAAAAGGTGCATGCGGCGTTTGACGAAAAATACGCCGAAGAGCAGGCCAAGATTGAGGATTGCCTCTATAAAACCCAGAAATACGTCGTGCGCCGCTGGCTGCTTGACGACGGCAAGCGCGTGGACGGACGTGGCATCGACGACATCCGCCCGCTGAACGCGGAGGTCGACCTGCTTGACCGTGTCCACGGTTCCGGCATGTTTACGCGTGGCCAGACGCAGGTGCTGACGACCACGACCCTGGGTTCAATGAGCATGGCGCAAAACCTGGACGGCATTGACGAAGAGGAAAGCAAGCGCTATCTGCATCATTATAACTTCCCCTCCTTCTCCGTTGGCGAGACCCGGCCTTCGCGCGGCCCCGGTCGCCGCGAAATCGGCCACGGCGCTTTGGCTGAGCGGGCACTGCTGCCCGTGATCCCTTCGGTCGACGAATTCCCCTACGCCATTCGCCTGGTGAGCGAGGTCATCAGCAGCAACGGTTCAACCTCACAGGGCGCGATCTGCGGTTCCACCCTTTCGCTGATGGCGGCGGGTGTGCCGATCAAGGCTCCCGTGGCAGGCATCAGCTGCGGCCTTGTGACCGAAGGCGAGCGCTTCATGACGATGGTGGATATCCAGGGCCTTGAAGACTTCTTTGGCGATATGGATTTCAAAGTTGCGGGTACCCATAAAGGCATCACCGCCATTCAAATGGACCTGAAAATCGACGGTTTGACCCCGGCGATCATCCAGGAAGCCCTTGCCAAGACGCTGAAAGCCAGGCTCTATATTCTGGATGACATCATGCTGCCGGCGATTCCCGAGCCGCGCAAGGAGCTTTCGAAGTGGGCGCCGAAGATGCTGACCACCACCGTCCCGGTTGAAAAGATCAGCGAAGTGATCGGTAAGCAGGGCAAGGTGATCCAGAAGATCTGCGCCGAGTGTAATTGCAAGATCGACGTTGAAGAAGACGGCAAGATTTTCATCTGCGCCGTAGATATTGAGGACGGCAACCGCGCCCTCTTTATGATCGAGACCATCGCCAACGACCCGGAGGTCGGTACGATTTACAAGGGCGTCGTCACGCGGCTGATGGATTTCGGCGCGTTCGTTGAGATCGCCCCAGGCAAGGAAGGCCTCGTGCACATCAGCCATCTGGATGTCAAGCGCACCGAGCGCGTGGAAGACGTTGTCGCCGTGGGCGATGAAGTGATCGTCAAAGTCCGCGAAATTGATGAGCAGGGCAGGCTGAACCTTTCGCGCCGTGACGCGCTGATTGAGGTCGAGGGCCTGGTGCCTGAAAATACCGTTTCGGACGCCCCCCGCCGCCCCCCGCCCCGCCGTGACGACCGCCGCCCCCGCGGTGACAGAGACCGCAGGCCGCCCCGCCGCTAACCTCTGAATCGGTTTTTCTCCCCTTCTTTGGCGCTTGCAGCGCTGAAAGAAAGGCACTTTTCTCCACCGGGCGCTGCGCCCGTTCTCCGGTCAAATACCAGGAATTGCCCACCATCTGACAAGGGATTGCCAGATGGTGGCTTTTTGTTTTTGAGGGCCTTGGAAGCCGTAAGATTCTTGCTGAAAACCGTTGACAGGTTGAAACATCATAGTGTACTATGGTAAAGCAAAAGCGCACCGAACCTCACGGGAAAAGTGAATGAATGCGAAAATACAGGGAAGCCCCTGCGAAAGGATGAACGAACAAATGAAAAGAGAAAAATCCAAATGGCTTGTTGCCCTCGTCCTCTGCGTCACCTGCCTTGCTCTGTGCGTCTCAATGTTAGCCGTACCGACGTTGGCGAACCCTGATACGCCCGGCGACCCGGACTACACGGGCACGGAGACGATTGTTAACACTGGCAGCGGTGCCAGCACGGAAAGCGGCACAGGCTCTAACACAGAGAGCAACACGGTAAGCAATACAGCGTCGAACACGGCAAGCAATACAGTGTCAAATACGGCGTCGAACACAGCTTCCAACACCGTGTCAAACACGGCATCAAATACGGTGACCGCTTCCATACCGTCGACGCTTACGGCCGAAAGCCAGACCTCAAACGTCTCCGGCTCCACCGAAAAGCGTATGTGTAAGGCAACGGCTACCAAGGGTGTCTTCGAGGTAGTGGGCGCCGACGGATCATCCAAAAATCCGAAGGAGTTTATCTACAGCGCCACCAACAACCCGGAAATTGGAACGGTTTCCGCTGCCTATCAAAAAGGCGATAAGTACTACGTCGCTTATCCTTCTTACAGCAATATCTATCAGCTCGTTCTGCCTGACGGCT
>JAVBOZ010000146.1:0-25023 GCA_031549985.1 Oscillospiraceae bacterium
TGCATCTCCCGGCTGGCGTAGCGCGAATTCAGCGGGGATTCATAGCTGTCTGTTGGCATGGGTTGTCCTTTCGTGGCGTGATATTAAAGGCGATCCGTTGCGCGGGTCATTGTAGCCGCCGCTTGATTCCGGCCTTATCCAGCGCAAACCCCAGCGCGGCGAAAATCGCGGCGCTGCCACTCCATTGAATCAGGCTGCCGGTCAGGCTTGGGATCAGCAGGGCCTTCCACGCGGTCTCCCCGGGGAAGAGCAGCATCTGCGCCGCGTAATACCCCGCCGCCGTGATAACCAGGGCGGGCAGGAGGGCAAGCAGGTTGCGCCTGTTGATAATTTTTTCGCGCTTTGCGGTGAAAGCGAGCACCACCAGTGCCTTGATGATGACGGTGGGGATCGTATAAATCGGGAACGTTTGCAAATCGGCAAACCCGGCCCCCAGCGCACCCGCCGCCATGGCATAGGGCTTGGGCAAAAGGCAGGCCGCCAGAAAGATCAGCGCGTCCCCAAAATGCAGGTATCCCGCGTTGCCGGGCAGGGGGATGTGCCCGACATAGGCCGTGAAAACGGTGATCAGAGCGGCCAATATGGCCGTGAGTGTCATATGGAATAGCGTACGGTTTTTGGGCTGTGGCATGCCGTGTCCTCCAAAAGCAAGGTCAGGAATGGTTCGAAGGGGATGCCGTCAGCGCCGGGTCTGCCTTCCTCCTCCGCCGCGCGCAGCGATGCCTCAAGAAAGTGGAGTGTACGCGCAACGGCTTCTTCAGGCTCCGCTTCCCGCAACAGCAGGCCGCAGAGCGCCGCCGCAAAAAGATCGCCGGTACCGGAATAACTGCCCGCAACGGCGGGGGTTTCGAACAACGTGCGACGCCCCTGCCCGAAGAGCAGGGTGCAAATGACGTCTCCCCTGCGCCAGCCGGTGATGCATACGGTCCGCGCGCCGCGAATCAGCAGCGCTTCGCCCATGCGCCGCAGCGCGGCCAGCTGGGCTTCCACACCATCACCTTCAAACACGGCCCAGCCTTCGTCGGTCAGCAGGCAGGCCTCCGTCACGTTGGGGGTCAGGACGTCGGCCTCCCGCGCCAACGCGCTGACCGACGCCTGTAAAGCGGGGTTCACCACGGGGTAAAGCATGCCGTGATCCCCCAGCACGGGGTCGACCAGCAGCAACGTCTTGGGGCCTCGGAATGCGGCGATCAGTTCCCGAGCGGCCTCAACCTGTGCGGCGGAAGCAAAAAAGCCGGTGCTGATCGCATCCAGCCGAAGCTTGCGCCTGCGCCATTCTTCCGGGAAACGGCGCAGCAGGGGTTCGCAGTCGAGCAGGGCGTAGCTTTCGTAGCCGGTCTGGTTGGTCAGCACGGCGGTGGGGACGGGGCAGGGCTGTGCCCCCAGCACCGAAAGCACGGGCAGAGCCGCAGCCAAGGAACAGCGCCCCAGGCCGCAGATATCGTTGATCACCGCCACGCGTTTTTGGGCCATGCTCTCTCCCTTTCATGCGGTTATTGCAGGGGACGATCACCCGCTGTTGCATATGCATCGACGTGCGCGGCAACCTCAATGTATGAAGACCTTGGGGCTATTTCAGCCCCAGTCCGCCCAGCAGCTTCAGCGCGAAATCCGCTGAAGTCTGGCTCATCTGATTGGTACCCAGCCCGTAAAACGCCGTGTGGGTATCCCACACCGCGCGCACGGCCTTGCGGTTCGCGTCAAAGGTCGCCTTCATGTCCAACGCGACGCTCTGTTGGCGCACCTGCAGGCGAAAGCGGTTTTCCTCCACCCCCGCCAGCGGGCTGTCGGGCAAAACATAGAAATTCGAGAGCAACAGCGGCGTCATTTCGCCCGCCTGTAACACGTCGCCGTAATATAGCCAGCCGTCCTCGTCATAAAACCAGGCCTTGGTCGGCTCTTTCCAATCCCGCAGAGGGCGCAGTCCCGGCATGCCAAGACGCACTGCCTGGTTTTCATCGCCTTCATATAGGCGCACTTTCTCATCCGCCACATCCCAGGCATAATACTGATAGCTGATTTTGGCCAGCGTCGGCGTCGCGTCGCTCCCTTTGGCCGGGTCTGCCGAGGCTATATACAGCGGCTGATATTTTCCGCCTCCGCGGTCATAGAACCCCATATAGCTATAGGTAACCTTGTTGACGCCCAAGGCTTCCAGGTCTTCCGGCAACAGGCTGGAAAGATCAATCGAGGCATCGATGGGGTTTTCGACGGTCTTTTTTTCGAATACCAAAAGTTTTGCTTTTGGCGCGCCGGTCTTTGGCAGACGTTCGGCGGGGAGCTTTGCCTTGACCGCCTGCGCCCAAGGGACGCCCTTCTTGCAAAAGCCGCCCTCCGCCAGCAGGCGCAACGCGGTCTCCTGCGTGACGAAACGGGGGGTATATGTATCGCCGGGGTTCAGTGTCGGCAACGGCTCGACCACCAGCCCCTTATTATCCCTGCGGATGGTCAGCAGCGATTCTTCCAGCCGTACGCGCAGCAGCATCGGCTGCGTTCCCGTTTGCACGGCAGCGACGGGCCTGTCGTAAAGATACCCCGGGGTGAGCTTTGTCTCGACGCTGCGGTCAGGGTCAAGGATCAGCAAACTTTCGGCAGGGAGGGCCGTGCCGTTCAGACCGCGAAGCTCCGGCGCGCCATATACCAGTGCGCTGAGCAGTACCGCCGAAACCGCCGCGATCGCGCAGAGCGCAAGCCCCCACGAAAGCCGGAAATGATTGCCCCAGCCTTCCAGCGCCTTTTTCGTGCGCAGCACGCGCAGGCCGAGACGGCTGCTGCGCAGCGGCAGCAGCGCCGCATGCGCCTTCAGGCGCAGCAGGCCGACGCGAAAGCGCACCGCCAAAAGACCCCGACGGCACATCAGGCCCAGCAGAGCGAAAAGGTTTTTGTTTTTTCCGGGCAGCGCATCAAGATACCCGCCCTCTTCAAACGACGATATTTGCGACATTATCTCTTTTCTTTCCCTGCGGCAGGGCGAGAACAAGCCGCGCCCGCCTTTTTTGTAGGGCGCGACGACCGCGCGCCGAACTCGCGATAGACAAAATTGCAGAGCCGATACGGTACCGTATTGTTACAGCGGGCGGCCAGACGCCGCCCCTACGCAAGGCGCTTGCGGTGCGCACGCCCGGCAACAAGATGCAGCCGGTTCCTCACGCGGCCTGTGGCCGTCCCTTTGCCCTTCGTGCCCACCTGCGCAGCAGCACGGCGGCGCAGCAGAGCGCGGCGGCCAGCACGGCGATGGCGGCTGCGTACGTGTTGATGAACGCGATCAAAAACCCGGCGTTGGGTAGGGCCGCGATTTTGACGCCGCGTACATTTGTCTGGTTGACGGCGATACTGTCCGGCTGCGCGCCCGCTTCGGGGCGCACGGTGCGGAAGAAAGTCATGCCGCCCTGGTTGTAGTTATCCAGGCGCTCCTGCACCACCCGCGTCAGACGGGAGTCCTGCTGACCCTCCATCACTTCAAAGGTGATCACGTCGCCTTTTTTGATCTCGCTCGGCTTGCGGTTCACGGTGACCAGCAACGCGCCGCGACGGATCGCCGGGGCCATGGCGTCTGTCTGCTCGATGAAGAAGCGAAGCCCGCCGATGCCGCCCAGCGCCGTCTTGCTGAGCAGGGCCGAGACGCTCAGCAGCAGCGTGAAGACGAGAAAGAGATATAGAAATACGTTGGCCAGAATCCGCACCTGCAGCGCGCGGCGCGCAGCCGCCAGCGTCAGGTTGAACGCAGGCGGGGGAAGTCCATCCCCCGCCTCATTTTCTTCATCAAGCACGTCGTCCGCCAGATCTTCGATTTCACGCAAGATGGCGACGCCCGCCGGGGAGATACTCTCGCCTCCGGCCTTACGCCCAGTGTGGCCGCGATTTTCAGGATACGGCAAACTCTTCACCCCGATCCGGATCCGGGCCGTCACGCAGCACGCTGCGCAGCGCATAGGCCACGCCCTGCAGCTGCGAATAAATGCGCTCCTGTTCGGCGCGGAGCTCTTCCGTACGCTGCTTCGACCTGCGCAAAATGGCGTCAGACTCCTGACGCGCGGCGCGGACGGTCTCTTCCGCCGTTGCGCGGGCTTCCACCAGCACGCGGCCGATCAGCTGTTGTTTTTCGTCCTCCGGGGGTTCGATAAACGCCGGAGCGGGCGGCTGCATGCGCAGGCGCTGGCGCAGATCGTCGGCCTCGTTGCGCAGGGCGTTGATTTGCCCCATCAGGCTTTCGGTCTGGTTTTGCAGGCGCGAGCGAATGTCGCTCTGTTCGGCCAGCTGGGCGTGAAGCTGGGCGTTGAGTTCCTGTTGCTCAGCCAATTGCGCGCGCAGGCGCTGCAACAGCTCCTGCTGATCCGCCAGGCCTTCATAAGCCTGTGGCGGGGGAGCTAGGCCACCCTGAGGCACCGCGCTCTCGGCGAGGTCGCGCTTCAGGGTGCGGTTGTCTTCCCGGATTTTTTTGAACGCGACTTCCAGCTGGGCAAGGTAGAGATCCACCCTTTCCATTCCGTATCCGTTGCGTTCCACCCCGAACATGTTGCGGTATTTTTCGTTCGGCACATAATCCTCTCGCATGCTGCTGAACCCGTCCTCTCTTTCATTCCTTCAAAAAAATGATCGCGAATGCAACGCCCAAATCGCCTCATATCAAATGGCGCTTATTATTATACTACATTAAGCGAAGGAAAGCAAGCAAAATTATGCGAATTGGCGCATTCTGAGCCGTTCTTTTGATATTTTTCCTTGCCTTTTCTCCTCTGTTATGCTATTCTGATAGCATGCGGCGAACCGGTATATTATGAAGAAACGGGGGAATGGCAATGGGGAAGACGAGCTATCCGGCATCGGGCGTACCGGCCGTACGCCTGGAAGACATGAAGCAGACGCAGGCCAAGGGCTTCGCGCTGCCCATCGTGCATGAATTTCTGACCCTGGGGTCCTTTGTGCTTGAGACGGGCGGGGCGTTCGAGACCGAATACCTTTATGAACGCGAAAAAGTGCTGGATCACGACTACCTCGCTGCTGCGGGTGGTGAGGCTGCCGCCGCGCCGGAGGAAGACCTGGCTGTTCCCAATCCCTATTGGGGGCCGGAACGCCTGCGCTGGGAATACCGCTACGCCGACGATACGCTTGGCTTCTCACGCGAAAACCCTGCCGTTTACGCGACCGAGCAGCGCAACGTCGTCAATTACGCCGCCTTCTACGTCGATTCGCCGACGGCACAGCGGGCGGTGATCAGCTGCAACAGCTCCGGGCATTACCTCTATCTCAACGGCGCGCTGGTCGACCGGCAGCCCTATGGCCGCGTCAAGGGCATTGACAGTCTTGGCCAATATTGCGCCGTCACCTTTCAGCCCGGGCGCAACCTCGTGCTGTTCAAAATTCGCGTGGGCTATATCGCCGACGGCATCGACATCGCCCTGGGGCGCTGCATGATTCTGCCGGCGGCTGTGGTCTCGGGCGGGCTTTGCGTGACCGAACCGCTGCGCAGCGGCGCTTATTTCGGCACCGAAAATGCCCCACGCCAGATTTTCCCCGCTTTCGCGGCCGCCTTCGCGGATTCCCCAGGCGGCATTCTTGCCTGCCAGGCGGGCGAATGGCGCGAAGAGCTGAACATCCCGCGCCTTGCCTGCGGCCAGACCGCCGTGCTGCGCCCGAGTGCCCCGGTTGGCGCGGAACCCGCGCCCATCCCCTGCCAATGGAGCCTGCAAGAGAAAGGCGCGGCGGCGGGCGAGGGCACGTTGATCCTGCCCACAGAACCCTTTGATGGCCCCGCCCGCGAGGAACATATCTTTTCGGACTTCCACTTCGACACGACCTATCATCAGGAACAGCGCACCTATGCCTTTGGCGCGTTCCACATCACCGGGGAGGTGTTGGAGGAGATCGCCGCCGATCCGAGCTTCAAGGCGATTCTTTCCGAAGTGGATTACCTGCACCCGCTCTATTGCGTCAATCCAAAATACAGGGAAGCTCTGCGCCGCGCCTTTAGCGAGGGCAGGGCGGAATCTGATTGCTTTTATAATCAGCCCAACGACCTGACTTCCTCAGGCGAGGGCTTTGTGCGCAACCTGATCTATGGCCAGCTCTATCACAGAGACGTTTTGGGGCGTCTTTGCTATGTCTACGCCCCCGGCGACGTCTTTGGCCACCTGAATCAGATGAGCCAGATCTGCGCCAAGGGTGGCTGCACCGCCGCGCACTGGGGTAAGCGCGTGGTCGGCCTTGACCGGCTTTTCCGTCACGTTT
Source organism: Oscillospiraceae bacterium (assembly GCA_031549985.1). GTDB lineage: Bacteria > Bacillota > Clostridia > Oscillospirales > Acutalibacteraceae > WRMQ01. Next base: position 6,229 of record JAVBOZ010000146.1, read on the forward strand.
CGCCGGACGGCACCTCCCTTGTGCACTGCAAGGGGTTACACGCAACCGATTCCCGGCGGCTTGGCTTGAAGGCCTGCCAGGAATCCTCCGGAAGGCGTGGGACGCCGCCCACCTTCCCAAGACGGCAAGGCCCGAGTGACTGGATGAAAGACACCCTCAACGGGGCGCAGTTCTCCTATCTTTCGCGCCTGACCGACAGCGTACAGGCCGAAGACGCGCGAAAGCCGCGCAGTGCGCTGGAAATCACCGCCCGCGACCTGACCCCTCACCATGCGGGCGTACTGCTGACCCGGACGGACTTCAAGCAGGCAAACCGGCTGGCTGAAGTTCTTTTGGCCGGAGCGGAATCTTTTGCGGCCATCGCCGCCTGGCACGGAGCGGAATACCCCGAAAAAGCCCTCGACAAGGCCTGGCGGCAGTTGCTCTGCGCCCAGCATCATGACAGCATTACCGGCACCAACAACGAAATCTCGTTCGTCGACCTGATGATCGAATACCGCGAAGCCGTGGACCTTGCGGCGGATGTGCTGCGCCGGGCGACGGCGTACCTGGCCGCCGGGGTCGCCGACGAGCCTTCGCTTGTGGTCTTCAACCCCCTGGCCTGGGCGCGCGCGAACGAGCCCTGCGTCTTTGATCTGCCGAAGGATTTCGCCGGAATCCATGATTCCGACGGCAACGAGGTGCCCTACGCCCCGCTGGGCAAGGGCAAGGCCGTCTTCCTTCCCGAAGGCCCCGCCACGGGGTACCTGCGGTATCTGCAATACGGCTCGGCGCCTGCGCCTGCGGCGGGCTCGTCGGCTGTGCCGCAGCAGCCGGTAGGCACATCTGTTGACGACGGGTGCGTCATCGAGAATGAGATTTTCACCCTGCGGGTGGATCCCAAGCAGGGCGGCGGCATCGTCTCGCTCTTCGATAAGGAGGCAGGGCGCGAGGTCGTCAACACAGCCATTGACGGCCCCGCCAACCGCATCGTCGCCTTGCGCGAAGACCCGCAGCGCGAGGAAACCCAGCATGAATTCTGGACGACCGGCCAAAAGCTGTTTTCCAGCGAATCGGTCGCCAAAGTCGAACGCACGCGCACGGCTCTCTATCAAAAACTGTGCGTTTGGGTGCGCATGGGCAGCGTCGCCCTTTGCAAACAGGAGATCACGCTCTGGAAGGGGCAGCGACGCATCGATCTTAAAACAACGCTCGAGGACTACCAGGGCCGCGACGACCTCTTTGGCGTCACCTTCCCGGTGGCGCTGCGGGGCGTTCGCCCGGTCTATGAGGACCGCTACGCACCGCACATCTGCGGCGAAGGCACTCGCAAGCTGGATTACCGCACCCACCAATGTTTCATGTATTCCAACTGCCAGGTTGCGCCCAGCGTCAACTGGTTTGACTACGGCCCAACACCGCGCCTGCTGCTTGGCGAAAGCGACGCCGTCTGCCTCGGCATGGCGGCGGTGATTCGCGCCGAGGAACCGGAGCTTCGCGCGGCGGGGGATGCGCTGGTGACCGCGCTTGCCAAACGCGCCGTCCCCGCGACGCCCTACCCGGACGTGACGCAGTACGGCCACGGCGACAGGATCATCCATTTCAACGAGGATCTTCGTAACACGGACACCCGCTTTGTGCTCTCGCTGGCCGGTGTGCCGAACGCATATGAAGCGCAACTGCTGCGAAACTGCACGGCGGCGGAGTTGGAAGCCTTCAACGCTGCTTTGGCTCAGGATGGCTGCGCCTGTCTCTTTGCCCGCGACAGCGACAATATTCTGGGCAAGGAGATTGACGTGTTGCTCTGCAAGGCCGCTTCAGCCGATGCGCTGGATGCATTCGTGAACGGTCTTTCCGCGCAACTGGCGGCGGGCGGCGAGGTCAACCTAAGCGGCGCCATACTGCTGGCAAAGCCCGGCCTGCCGGACGATTACGGCGTGGCGCTGTTCAACCGGGGCACGATTGCCTGCAGCGCCGAGCCGGATCAGCTGCTGCACATGATGCTGTTCCATACGGCGGAGGTTTACGGCAACTTGGGCAAGACCACCGGCGGGGTTGAGCTGATTCCCGAGCGCAAAACCCACGTCTTCGAATACGCACTTTACCCTCATCAGGGCGACTACCGCCAGGCGGAGCTTTTCCGCCGGGGGATGGAATACAACGCGGCACTGATTCCGGTCATGGCCGAAGGCGGCAAGGGTACGCTGCCCGCCCGCAAGAGCTATCTCGAATGCGAAAAGGGCTTCGCGGTCACCGCCTTCAAGGCGGGGGGATATCCCCTGGCGAACATGCATACAGCGCATGCCTCCGTCGCCGAACGCGGCTTTGCCCTGCGCGGCTTTGAGACCGAAGGGTATGCCCATCCGGTGCGGATCAAGCTGGATATTTCGCTGCAAAGCGCGGCGGCGGTTGACCTGCTGGAGGAAAACCCACGGGCCATAGCGGTTGACGCCTCCGGCTTTGCCTTCGACGCGCCCGGCCACTCGATCGAAACCTTTACGCTGGCCCCCGCGGGCCTTGGCGAAAACCTCGGCGGCGGTGCCATCGGCGCGGAACGGGAGCTGGAACCGACCTACATCCGCACCTGGGAGCATGATCTCGGTACGATGCCCATGGGCTATCTCGCCGTGGCGGCCTCGATTGGCCGCGAGGTGGAGCATATCAACGACACCACGCTTCGCATGCAAATCTGCGTGGCAAATAACCGCCCGGACGCCCGCGCGAACGGTGCGCTGCGACTGCGTGTGCCCGAGGGCTTTTCGGTGGACTGGGAAGAACAGGCGTATGACGTCGAACCGCGCGGAATGCAATTGTTCCCGCTGACGGTGACCAAAGCGACCCCCGAAAGCAAGGGCATTCTCCGCCTGCGCTTTGAGGATGACGGCCAGTGCTTCGAGGATACCTACGAATTTGGCAGCTTTAACCCGGATATTACGCTGCACCTGGAGGGTGACGTTTTGATCGCCACGGTGCAGAACCCGACGGAGGAGACCATTTCGGGCGACCTGGCCATCGCAACACCATTCGAGAGCTGGGATGCCCGGGGCCTCAACACCGCCGCCAGAGCAAATGTTACGCCCGCCGCGCAGCGGGTGGAGGTCGCGCCGCAAAGCCGCGCTGAATACCGTTTCGACGTGGCGCTGCGCCGCGAAGACGAGTTGTTCGACGCTTTTTGGGCGGTGGCAAAGCTGATGTGCCACGGGCGCATCCACTTTGCCTATGCCAACCGGCCCGGCGCGTACCACGCGATCCGCACCGGCCAATTTGGCGGCCTGCTCGCGGCGGAGCGGGGCTCGCACCGGCTGTTGCTGGAAATGCAGGCGGCAGACATTTGATTTGCGGGGGCGCTATCCCCTGCAAAAATGCAGTTCCATCAGAAAGGAGATCCCCATGAAACCAGTCAAAAGAATCCTACGCGCCGCGACGGCGATTACGCTCAGCGCAGGCCTACTGCTCAGCGCAGTCGTTCCCGCCGCAGCCGCAAGCCCTCTGGCCGAGGCCAAGCGTCTGATTAACCGCACGGCGGAAAACGTCATGGTTCCCTTTGAGGTCGCCGGGCGCGACCTGCAAATGGCCAAGGACCATCAGGGCGACACCGATTGGGTATATGACAGCCTGATGGGCATGGTGGGGCATATCGTGAACATCCTGTTTGAGGCCGTCTTCGACCTCGGTTCGGCGATGTTGGGCGTCCTGCCCCGCACCAATGAAGCGCCGGATATCAAGGACTATGTCTCGAAAAACTTTTATGAAGGCAGCAAGACCTTTTCAAGTGACCCGCTTCCGGGCGCGGTCTGGAAGATGGGCTATGGCAGGCAGTTGCTCACCCCGGCTGATTACGGCGAAAAGCTCTATTATAAAGGCGGCTCCGGCGGCGCGCCCTGGGGGCTGGGGCTTCCGCTTAAGGGCAAGCTGGACGATATTTACGTCCGCACCGTCGCGATGAACACGGGCAGCGGCACGGTATTGTTCGCGGTGCTCGACGCCGTGGGGCTTTCCAACAACGATGTGCGCGTGATCCGCGCGGCGCTGGAGCCCTTCGCCAAGGCGCATGGCATCATCAGCGTCAACGTCAGTACAACGCATACGCACAGCAGCATCGACGTGCAGGGCGCTTGGGCCTGGATCGGCCGCGCAGTGCATCAGCCTCTGGATGTGCTGAGCCAATTGGCCAAGGGCGGCCTCGGCACCGTCTCGGGCGCGGATCCGGAATACATGGCCTTTTTGACGGCGCAGACGGTCAAGAGCATGGAGGAGGCCGTCAACGCCATGAAACCGGGCAAGCTCTATTTTGCCCAGAAGAACATCGTTGACGAAAACGGGCGGCCCCGCTATTTCAACTACCGGGGCGCGGACCTGAACCTGATTAACGACATCAACCGCCTGCGCTTTGAACCGGCCCCGGGCAGCGGCGGCAAACCGATCCTCATCGCCAATTTCGGCGTGCACAGCGAGACCATCGGCGTGGAAGATACCGAAGCCCGGCTTTCGGCGGATTTCATCCCATACATGGAGACTGTGGTCAATGCGGGCGGCGCGGATTTCCTCTTCATCCAGGGCGCGATCGGCGAAATGGTGATCCCCAACCGCGGGGCTTCCAACGACGACGTTTCGGAAGATCGCTGGGAAGAGACTCGCCGCTACGGTCAGGAACTGGGCTATGTGCTGCTGGGGCTGACCATGACCCAGGCCGAATGCGAAGCGAAAGTGGTCGACAAGGCCCGTGAGGCTGCCGACCGTGCCGCCCCGCGGGGCGTGTATTCCCCCGGGTACGCGGGCTGGCAGCCCGCGCCGGAGCAGGAATTGGAGCCGGTCATGAACATCGCCCATAAGGAGCTGTTCATTTACAGCACAAACAGCGTGATGAGCATGGCCAGCCGTTTCCCGATCCTCAACTTCACCGCCCTGCGTGACCCAGCCCGGCCCAACGAGACGGTGATTGTTACGGAGGTCGGCTACCTGGAACTGGGCCGCACGGTGTGCGCGCTGCTTTCGCCCGGCGAAATGGCCCCCGAGGTGATCGTCGGCGGCAGCACCCTGGATGCCGACACCTCCTTCCGCCGCGAGGATTTCCCTTACAAGCCCCTGAAAGAGCTCGTGGGGCCAAACAAGACGCTGATGGTCTTTGACCTGATGAACGACGCCGCAGGCTATATTACGCCGGATAACGACTACGGCCTGGTCGTCACGAAATACTTCAAGGGCAAGGCTCTGTTCAACACGATCGACCTGATGTTCTCCCCGGGGCAGACGGCTGCTTCTGATATCATCAGGGCGTTCCTTGAACTGCGCAAGAAGGCGGATACAGCGCAGACGATTTTGCCCTGAAGAAAAATAAAGGTTACGCAACATGGAGGTAAACATGGCCTATCGCAGAAGGCGACCCAAAGACCCCCGCAGGGCTATGCCAAAATGGGCAAGGCGGACGGCGCTGCTGCTGGCTTTGCTGTTGCTGTTGTTTGGCCCATTCATCGCGGTCTTCGTTGTGCTCAACAAAATCAACCGCCACCCGCCCCAACTGGATTTCAAACCCAACCAGGATTTGCTTGACAAATCCGGCTACAAGGATCTTTTTGACGCGGCTGACGCAGATATCCGCGCCAACCTTGCCAACGAGATATGGTCGCATCCGGATGTCTATAACGTCCTGCTCGCGGGCGTTGACCATGGCGAAGCCGAAGCGGTGATGTTCGATAAGCAATATTATCCCCGCTGCGACGCGCTGATTCTCGTCTCAGCGAATAAACGCACGCGGCAGGTTTCGCTGGTCTCCATTTCCCGCGCGACCTACGCCGCCCTGCCGGGGCATCCTAACGGGCGGATCAACCTCAGTCACGCCTATGGCGGGCCGGAATACATGGTGGATTGCATTGAGGCCAACTACAGAATACGCATCGACCGCTACATGACCGTGAACTTCATTGGCTTTCAAAAGCTGATCGACATCATGGGCGGGGTTAACGTCTCACTTTCGCAGCCGGAATACGCCGCCATGCAGGCCTCCTTTTCTTCCTTTACCGACGGGCCGGGGAATTATTATCTGAACGGCGCGGAGGCACTGGCATATGCCCGCCTGCGCTACATTGACACCGACCGCGCCCGTACCGAGCGCCAGCGCACCCTGTTGCGGCAGATCGCCGCCAAGGCGCGTACCCTTTCGTTTACGCAGATGCGCCAGAGCGTCGATACGATCCTTCCCCTGGTGACGACCGATATGAACAACTTCGAGATTCTGGGGCTGGCGCAGTATGCCCGCTACAGCATCAAGGATGCGATCATCCCCAAGAAGCCGATGGGGCTGACGCTGAAGGACGGCAAGGAGGTTATCATCCTCAACTGGCGCGACGTGCGCATCGATGTGCACGATCTGCTTTACCCCGGGCTGCTGCCGGATATTTACACGGCACCCAAAATGGCGTCTGAAAGCGCCCCTTGAATTGCCTTTGAAAATATGCAAATAAAGAGCGGGCAAGCCTTGATAACAAAGGCTTGCCCGCTCTGTTGCTCCTATACACGGTAAAGCAATTTCAGCATTTTCGTCAGGTTTCAACAAATGCCTAATACTATTTTTCGTTAGAAAAGCAGACAAAAAGCAGCGACACACATCATCGTATCGTTGCCTGCGGGCGGCCTGTCGCCGCCCCAACACAGGGCGCGCGTGTATGGCGCGACCCCGGGCGCAATAAACGCGCCCCACGCACACGCCCCTTGCGGCGGTTCGATAAGCATTGTAGGGGCGGCGTCGGGCCGCCCGCAAGTAAGCTGGTGCCTTTGTTCACTCGTCTATTGTTTTACCGAGGAAGAGTATAAGGGATACAAAAAAGATATATTTTGCTTTTCGGTGTCAGACTTTGAACTTGCATAAGTAAATTCCTTGCTTCTACCTAATGCTTATTTAGTACGTTGCATCCATTCATCTTTAAGTATTGCATATTCATATGTGTCTGACCAAATAGGTTCGCCGTTTTTGTCTTTTTTAAAGAATATGTTTTTTATCAAATGTCCTTCTCTTCGTAGGCCTAATCTTTCAAGTAATTTCCAAGAAGGCTCATTTAACGGATTACACATCGCTACAACACGATAGGCATTTTGATTATTAAAAATGTCATTAAGTAAAGCTTTTGCAGCCTCAGTTGCATAACCGTAGCCTTGGTAATTTTTATTGAAAACATAGCCTAATTCCCATGTATCAAAATCCTGTTTAGACAAATACACATTTCCTATCAGTTTCCCCGAATCTTTCAAACATACAGCCCCAAAAGCCTCATTTTTTGATCGGCTTACCACTTCTTTTTTACTGCCATCTTCTGTAAATACTTCATATGGTTCATATTTCACAACTTCTTCTTGGGATAAATATTCATACAAATCCTGCCAATCATCAGGAGCAAATTTTCTAATAAATAATCGTTCGGTTTCCATTAAACACCTCGTACAAAATATAAATAATCCTCGCTTGTTCATTATAGCAAAAACCTGCCGTAAAAGCAATTTCAGCTTTTTCGACAGGTTCAACAAATGGTGGGAGAGAGTGGATTCGAACCACTGAAGTCACTGACGGCAGATTTACAGTCTGCTCCCTTTGGCCACTCGGGAACTCTCCCACGTTTTCTGCAGCAACGCTTTTATTATTATACTACATATTTTTTAAATGTCAAGCGATTTTTTGCTTGACTTACCCTTGCAGCAATTGCAAAAGTAGCTGTCCCCGGCTGTCACGCCCTCAGGACCAAACTGTGCCGTCGCTTTTCAGCGCAAGGCAATGTTCGCCTCCCACTGCAGCCGGGCTTGCTGTTTTCACGGCAAGCCCGGAAGTGTTTAGCGGTAAGATGTGAAAGCTATTGAAAGAGCCATGCATACAAAAGTGTAAAGGGAAGTCCAATTACTCCGAAAATAGTTCCAAAAATTATTCCTATACCAGCAAACATAATAAAAGTCCTCCTGCATTGTATTAAGCTAATTTTTTCAAAACCACTAAAGAAGAAACGCTTTTTACAAGCTACTGAGACAATGATATCAACCAAGCAAAGGGAAGCCCAAGAAACCCGAACAATAGAAATGGTGATAGCCATAGCCAGTCGAGTATGTTTTCCATATCAGAACTCCTTTCAGCATATTAATACAGCATTATCAATGCCTATATAGTTTAGTCGTAAGTTGATAACAATACCCTTAATTTATTTTCCGAGTAAAGGCATCTGCTTTATTTTCCATAAAGTTCATACATGTGAGCCATCTGAGGCACGCGTCATATTGATATAAACCTTTTTACCGTGTATACCCCTAACGCAATCGAATGCCTGCGGGAATGGCGTATCCGAATTGATGGACACAGAAAGGTGCTGACTACACTTTCGATTTACAGCCACGTTATTTCCAAGACTGTTTATGAAAGCACAGCGCGAACGCTTGACAGGTATATCAGAACCTGACGCCGTAAAAAGAAAAACAGATGCACCAATAAGCGGTACATCTGCCTAATGCAAAATCTCATTTTTTGCATTTTCCCTCACTGGCCGTTTGACAGTGAGTGAAAAACGTGGAGCTTCTAAGCAGATTCGAACTGCTGACCTCATCCTTACCAAGGATGCGCTCTGCCACCTGAGCTATAGAAGCGTATTTCATTTTGGAATCGTAAATTACGGTTGCCGCCTGGGGACGCAGTCGCTTCATCGACAATGCCTGCGAACTTAGAGCATTATAACATATCGATTCGTGAATTGCAAGCGATTTTTACGCTGAATTTGTATATTTTATTAAATAAGCGATTGAAGGAAGCCGAAGCAGAGCGGATTCCCGACATTTTAAAACGCAAGCATCGCCGTGCTGCCGCAGGGGAGAACCAGGCCGGTGCTTTCAACGGGGATGCCGATCTCTTCGCAGGAGGCTGCGCCGCCGCAGCGGGGGACGAGCGTGCGCGCCAGGATATATTGCATGAGCGCGGGCGAAAGCTCCGCCGAATAACTGTTGAGCAGCAGCAGCAGGGGCTGCGGGCTGAGCAGCCTGCCGCAGAGCTCCAGCAAACCGTGGAGTTCCTCCTCCAGCTTCCAGACCTCGCCGTTCGGCCCCCGGCCATAGGACGGCGGGTCAAGCAGGATAATATCGTAGTGGCTGCCGCGGCGAATCTCGCGCTGGGCGAACTTTACGCAGTCCTCCACGATCCAACGCACGGAACCGCCGGCCAGGCCGCTGCCCAGCGCGTTTTCCTTTGCTCGCATCACCATGCCCCGCGCAGCGTCCACATGCGTGACGGCAGCACCCGCTGCAAGGCACGCCAGGGTTGCGCCGCCTGTATAAGCAAACAAGTTCAACGCTTTAACGGGCCGCCCGGCGGCGCGGATGCGCTCACTCAGCAACGCCCAGTTCGCCGCCTGTTCGGGGAACAGTCCCGTATGCTTGAACCCCATGGGCTTGACGAAGAAGGAGAGCTCGCGCCATTGAAGCTGCCATTGCTCGGGCAGCGTACGCGCAAATTCCCAGTGCCCGCCGCCGGAGGAAGAGCGCAGATAACGCGCGTGCGCCCGTTCCCAGCCGGGATGCGCACGGCTTCCCCGCCAGATCACCTGCGGGTCGGGCCGAATGAGGAGGTATTCCCCCCAACGCTCCAGCCGTTCGCCGTCGCTGCAATCCAGCAGGGCGTAGTCTTTCCAGTCAAGCGCCGAACGCATAATCAGCCTCCATTCCTTTGCTGTATCAAGTATACACGCTTTGCGGGGAAAATGCAAGATTTAACCCGGAAAACCGGCCATCGCAAAAAGGTTTTTATTTTTTCCCTGTTTTCCCCTTGACACCGTCCCACTATATGGTAAAATAGTTAAATTACATGCGCAGGCAGATGCTTTCCCAAAGCATCTTGGCAAAAGCTGAAAAGCTGCATATTGCCCGCACGAATTCGCCGCGCGATGCGGCGGAATGGAGGGATTTTGTGATGCGGTTTACCGCAAAGGCGCTGTTACGCTCGTTCGCACTGCTGCTCTGCTTGGCGATGGCGCTGCCCCTGGGGGCGCTTGCGCCCGCCGCCGCCCCCGCAACCGACGGCAATTTTCAGGCGGAGTTCCCCAAGGCAGCCTATTTCCCGAACCTTGAAAAAAACAACAGGGCGAAGCTGCTTTGGCTGGATGAGCAAAAATTTACCCTCTCGCTTTCACGGGTCACGACTGAGGGTGAACCCTGGGTACGCGCGCTGCTGACGACCGAAGACGATACCTTCATCGCGGCGGTGCTTTTGGGCAGCCTCGAAAGCCTGGGGGAAGAGGAGAAGCTTCGCATTGATTTTGTGCGCTCCCGCAAAAACGACGCGACAACCATTGCCTTCACGGCCCTGCCGGCCGAGCGGCTGGTCGCTACGATGCAATTCCCCAAGATCTTTGAGGGCGAGGCCAGTCTAACCGGCACGGCCTTCAACGATGGGGCCAGACTGCTTTTTACCGACCAGCCCGCAGCCGCCACGCCAACGCCTACGCCCGGCACCACAACGGTGCATTCCGGTGCGGCGGATGAAGCGCAGCCGCGCGGCCGCGCGCTGTATTTTGTTCTGGCATTGATCCTGATTCTCCTGTTGGCGGCGCTGGTCTGCGCGACGCTGTTCCGCAAACAAGTGGCCGAATTCGCCGCCCCACTGCGCGCAAAGGCCGCGCCATCGCTCGCCAAGGGCAAGGCCAGGCTGCAAGAGACATCGCGGCATGTTGCCACCCGCACGAAGGCTCTGGCCGCCGCTGCCGCCGCCAAGAGCGGGCCCGCCCTGCGGAGTCTCAGGCAAAAGCTCCGCCCTGTTGCCGCAGAGCGGGACAAGGCCTCCGCGTCCGACATGCAGGCGCAGGCAGGTAAGCCCGAGCAACCCGCCCGGGCCGTTGCCGCCGCCGCGCCGGGCGCAACGCAGCGAATTCCGCCGCAGCGCGAATTCATGGAGCCGGCCGCGGAACCCGCGTCGGGCCGCGTCGCGATATCGTCGCTTGCCGGGGTGGAACTGATCCCCGCCGCCAGCGCCGGTTCGCTGGTTCAGACTGTCTCGATGGACGGCCTGCTGCCCGCCGCTGATGAGGTTGCTTCGGATGAAACACCCGATGAAACGGCAATTCTGAACGCGTTTTTCGCGGGCAAGCGCCAATCCGTACCGCCCGGGCTGGGCTTTGTTACGGTTGGCTTGCGCAATCGAGACGCCCTGCTGGGTGTGATGCCCGGGCCGAACGCGCCTGCGCCGCTCTTTGCGCCCAACCCGCGTGGGCAGGTATTCTCCCTTTCGGCGGCCGGGAATCTCTTTTTGCACATTGACTATTTTGCGCCGCCCAGTTTTGTCGCGCATTCCGTGCTGAGCAACGTCTGCCTGGAGCACACCTTTTTGCTGGAAAATGAAAGGGGCGATATCCTCGACGCGGCGGAGGTTCGCAATCGAAAAATTTTGGCCATCATTCCGGCGCGCACACGGAAAACAGAGGAAGGATATTATGAGGTTGTCGAAAAAGGGCGTCTGCTGATCGGAGCAATATAATTGTTGGAGGGTACCCGATGACTGCCGTTTTTACTGATCCTCTGCGTTTCAAAGACCCCCGCGAGCCGGACGACGCGGCGCGGCTGCTGGCTCTGTTTGGGGGCGATATCGAAATGTTCGCCTGGTTTTTCGCAAGGCTGGAGGCGCTGCAAGACAGCTGCGCCGTTGAGGGGCAAACGCCCTGGGCGCTTGCGTTCTTCCCCCTGGGCGACAACTGCGCCGCCCTGCTGCGCACAGAGCGGCAGCCCTATGGCGCCTGGTGTAGCGAGCTGCGCGTGGCCGATGTTTCGGCCTACGGCCAATTGGGGCTTGAGTTGCCGCTCGAAGCCGCCTTGGGAAATCAGGGCATGTTCGCCAAATGGGCCTGCGTTGACGAGCGCTTCCTCAAGGCGTTTCGCAGCGCCGCGCTGTTGGTCTGTATGGACGAGCGCAGCCGCTTTCTCTGCCGGACCGAGCAAACGCAGAGCGCGCTTGCCGAAGCGGTGCTTGCCGATATTTTCTGTAACGCCCTGCCGCAGCAGCACCGGCGCTTCCTGACGGCGGCGGCGGGCACGGGGCGCATCGCGCAGATGGGCTTCCGCTTTACGGTGACCGCAGGGGGAGAGCCTCCTCTGCCGTCCGGCAATCAAAGCGAATTCAAGGGCGCGGCGGTTGATTTTCAGCCGCAACCGCCGGTGCTCGACCTGCGCTTCACCAGCCTAAGCTTTGCCCAGCGCACGATGCGCAGTCTGTTGGGCAAGCTGGATCTGCCCTTCCTTGTGAGCATGTGGAACGCGGCGGAGCGGGTGGTTGTTGAGACCATCGGCGCAAAGGAAGCCGCGCAGGCGCAGGACATCGTCACCTGGCAGATGCTGCGCAAAAATTTTGCAAATCACAAGTTCCCCATCACGGAGGAAGAACACACCATGCTGCAACGGCGCGTTCGCGACTTTCACCGCGCCGTCGGCGAATAGCTACCCCGCATAAAAAGCACTTTACAAACACGTCGAAGCGTGTTATACTTTATGACACGTCGAACGCGATGCGCAGCACCTGCCGCTCTGGCGGGTGCTTTTCAGTAAGGAGCGTGCGCCATGGAAATTCATTATGCCGCGCGGGAGGATCTTTTTGAAGCCGCGCGACTGACCACCGAAGCCTGGCGCTGGGCCTACAAAGATATTTTGGACCCCGCATATCTGGCGGCACTTTCGGTGGAGGCCAAACACAAAAAAGGCGTGGAGACCTTTGTTCAAGGCCAGCTCTTGCTGGCGAAGGAAGGCGGCGCACTGCTGGGCGTCTGCAAATTCGGCCCTGCCACTTTGGAGGGGTTCGCCGGCGCGGGCGAGATTTTTGCCATCTATCTGCGTGAAGATGTTGTCGGTAAAGGGTACGGCCACGCTCTCTTTATCCGGGCGGAAGAGGAACTGCGGGAGCGGGGCTTTGCCAGCGCCGTGCTTGATGTGCTATCGGCCAACGAGCGCGCCATTCGCTTTTACCGCGCCCACGGCTACGAAAAAACCGGCGATCGCATACTGACGCTGGGCGGTAACGATTACGCGCTTGATGTGCTATACAAGGCAAACCTGTAAAAACAGGCGCGACTTATAGCAATTAAAATCTAAGGTCTAAGGTCTAGAATCTAATGCCACTTCCCCTCATTGAATTTCAGAACGTCAGCTACAGCTACGCCGGGGAAGGTGAACCCCGGCCTGCGGTGCGGGGCCTTTCCCTTGCCTTGGGGCAGGGGGAGTTTGTCGCCATGGTGGGGCACAACGGCTCCGGGAAATCGACCGTCGCAAAGCTCTGCAACGGCCTGTTGCAGCCCGTGGAGGGCAAGGTGCTGGTCGACGGCCTGGGAACAGCCGAAGAGGAAAACCTTTTCGAGGTGCGCCGCCGGGTGGGCATGGCCTTTCAGAATCCGGATAATCAGATCATCGCGGCGATTGTGGAGGACGACGTGGCCTTCGGGCCCGAGAACCTCTGCGTGCCGCCGGAGGAGATTCGCCGCCGGGTGGACGATGCGCTGCGCGCGGTCGGCATGTATGACCGCCGTCTTGCGGAGCCGCATAAGCTTTCGGGCGGGCAGAAGCAGCGTGTGGCCATCGCGGGCATTTTGGCGATGCAAAACAAGTGTATTGTGCTGGATGAAGCCACAGCCATGTTGGACCCGCGCGGGCGGCGGGAGGTCATGGACGTGATCCTCCGGCTTAACCGGGAACAGGGCATCACGGTGTTGCTGATCACGCACTTCATGGAAGAGGCCGCGCAGGCCGAGCGTGTGCTGGTGATGGACGAAGGCCAATTGCTGTTGCAAGGCACCCCGCGCGAGGTCTTTGCCCACGAAGACGCGCTGCGTCGGGCAGGGCTGGCGCTCCCCGCGCCGGCAAGGTTGGCCGAAGCGCTGCGGACGCACTTCCCCGCCATGCCGAAGAGCATTTTGACTGAAGAGGAATGCGCAAATGCCTGCCGTGATCTTTTCGCGGGCAAAGTTATACAAGAACCCGTAGCGATTGGCTTCGGCGATTGCGCCACAGGCGGAGAGCTCGCCGCAGGCGCGGGCGTGGAGACGAAGGGATTGTGTTTCCGTTACCCCGGCACGCGCAAGGGCGCGCCGCATACACTCGACGGGATTGACCTGGTTGTGGAACCGGGCGAACTGCTTGCGATTATCGGGCACACCGGTTCGGGTAAGAGCACGCTGGTGCAGCACCTGAACGCCCTGCTCAAACCCAGCGAAGGCATGGTCCTTGTTGAAGGCAAAGATATCTGGGCAAACAAAAAGGCGATCCGCGAGGCCCGCTTCCGGGTGGGGCTTTGCTTCCAGTATCCCGAATACCAGTTGTTTGAAGAGACTGTGGCCAAAGACATCGCCTACGGCCCAAAGAATATGGGCCTGCCGCAGGTGAAAATTGACGACAGGGTGCGCCGGGCAGCGGCGCTGGTCGGGTTGGATGAGGCGCTGCTGGCGAAATCACCGTTTGATCTTTCCGGCGGGGAAAAACGCCGCGCCGCCGTCGCCGGGGTGATCGCCATGGAACCTCACGTGCTTGTTCTGGACGAGCCAAACGCGGGCCTTGACCCGCGCGGCAGGGCGCAGATGATCGAGATGATCCGCCATTTTCGCGCAGAGACGGGCAAAACAGTTTTGTTGATCAGCCACAGCATGGAGGACGTTGCGGAGCTTGCAGACCGCGTGCTGGTGCTGCATAACGGCAAGGTTGCCATGCATGGCACACCGGCGCAGGTCTTTGCCCACGCGGAGGAGCTGAGCGCCATGGGCCTGAGCACCCCTGCCGTGACCCGCATATTTGCGATTTTGCGCGGCCTGGGGCTGGCTGCACCCCTGGGTATCATCACAATTGAGCAGGGTGTGGCCGCGCTTGGTCGGCTGGGGAGCGGGGGAGGTGCGGCGAAATGATACGCGACATCACCATCGGGCAATACTATGCCGGGAACTCCGTGCTGCACCGCCTGGACACCCGCATCAAACTGACACTTACGCTGGCCTGCATGATCCTGCTCTTCTTTTGCCAAAACTTTTTTTCGCTGGGGCTGGCGGTGTTGGCCACTTTGGCGCTGGCGCTGTGTTCCCGCGTTCCGGCGGGGATGCTTCTGCGCTCTCTGCGGCCCATTGTGGTGCTGGTGCTCTTCACCGGCATCTTGAATATTTTTTATACCACCGGCGAAGATACCCATGCGTTGCTGCAAGTTCCGCTATATTTTCGCGGCTGGGTGCTGACGATCACCCGCGAAGGCGTCTTCACCGCGATCTTCACCGCCGTGCGCATCCTCTGCCTGATCCTGGTCAGTTCCCTGCTGACTTATACGACCACGCCCTCGATGCTGACCACCGGCCTGGAACGGCTGCTCAGCCCGCTTGCGAAGCTGCGCGTGCCGGTTTCCGCCTTCGCGATGATGATGACCCTCGCGCTGCGTTTCGTCCCGACGCTGATCGAAGAAACCGACCGCATCATGAACGCCCAAAAATCACGCGGCTCCAACCTGGAAACCGGCAGTCCGATGCAGCGGATGCGGGCCTTCGTGCCGGTGCTGGTGCCGTTGTTCGTTTCGGCCTTTCGCCGCGCGGCGGAACTGGCCAACGCGATGGAAAGCCGCTGCTACACCGGTTCAAACGAGCGCACCAGCATGAAACATCTGCGTTTGTGTGCCCGCGACTTTGTGGCCATGGCCTGCATGGCGATATTATGCGGCGGCGTGGCGGTGCTGAATGTGTTTTTCGGGAAGGCGCTGACATAGGGGCGCGCGTTGCGCGTTCGCCATATTCGGGTTATCGTGCCCGCAGGCAAATGAAAAGGAGGCACACCATGTCACAGCTCGGCTACCTGATCGCCCGCATCCGTAAGATGGACACCGCCCGCATGCGCCGAACCGCGCGCGAACTCAGCGGCAAGGCGCATAAGCCCGCCGCGCTGCTGTTTGCCGATATGCTCTATTGCGGCTTCCGCTACAGCGCCGGGTATTTGGATTACCGGCTGTTCGAGTTCTATAACCGTACGGCGGCGCAGCGGGCGACCTACCTCACCCGGGGCAAGAGCAACGCCATGATCGCGCGTTATAACGACCCGGAACGGGTGAAACACGTGGAGGATAAGCTGGGCTTTTGCAGGGCTTTCGGCGAATACCTCGGCCGGGACTGGCTGGATATCACGACAGCCGATGACGCGCAGGCGGCTGCCTTTGTCGCCAAGCATCCGGTGTTCTTCGCCAAGACCACCGACGGAATGTGCGGCAGCGGTGTGCGCAAGGTGACAGCGGAAGGCGCGGGCGCGGCGGAGCTGAAACAGCGACTGGCCTCGGAGGGTTATATCCTTTGGGAAGAGCCCATCATTCAGCACCCGGAGATGGCGGCGCTCTGCCCCAAGGCGGTCAACACCGTGCGCGTGGTCACCCTTGCTTTGAGCGACGGCGTCCACATCCTCGCGGCCTTCCTGCGCATGGGCAACGGCAAGGACGTCGACAACCTGAACGCGGGCGGTTTTGCCGCGATGGTTGGGCTGGAGGATGGTATCATCCCGCTTCCGGCGGCGGATAAAGACGGCGTTTGCTATGAGTCGCATCCCTTTAGCGGCAAGGCGATTGTCGGCTTCGCGGTACCCAGGTGGCAGGCCTGCCTGGATATGGTGCGCCGCGCCGCGCTGGTGGAACCTGCGGTGCGCTACATCGGCTGGGACGTTGCGGTGACGGAAGCAGGCCCGGTGCTGGTGGAAGCCAACGCGCTCCCGGGGCATGATATCATCCAGCTGCCTGCGCACACCAGGGACGGTACTGGGATGCTGCCGCTGATCCGCAAATTGGAGTCTGCCGCGGTGACTGCCGCCTTGAAGACAGAAGAGAGGGGGCAGGCGGAATGAACCGATCCCGCAATGTGCGCATCGTCGCCCTGATTCTTGCAGGGTTGATGCTGCTGAGCGTATTTTCGGTTGTGCTGAGCACCTTCGTCGGCAGGTGAACGCCAACCATGAACAGAATCCAGCGCAACTGTAAACTTTCCGTTAATTCCAAGAAAAGCCCTTTCAATTCGCCCGGAACTGTTGTATGATAAGTACACGATTCCGGGTGAATCTATTTTTATGATGAACCACAATTCATAAACGAGAGAAGAGAGCAGGGTTATGCAGAAGAGCACGCTGAAGAAAAGATTGCCCCTGATTTTGGCGTTGGTGGTTATTCTCGCCATGTTGGGCTTTGCCGTGGGCTACGTGATTATGTCGCGCAACAAGACGCCCGAACTCCCGAGCGACGGGATTGTCGCTGTGGACCGGGGGGATATTGTCGCCACGTTCACCTCCTCCGCTACCGTGAAGTCGGGGCGCCAGGGGAGCTTCGAAATATTGGACGGCACCCTGGTTAAGGAGATTAACTTCCGTGTGGGCGACGCCGTGCAGAAGGGCGACGTCATCGCAACCTTCGACGCCGCGTCCCTGGATGAGATGCTCCGCCTGAAAAAGAAGGAATACGACAACGCGTCGAAGACCTATAAGGACTATATGAAGACGGCAAACAACGCGCCGAAACAGCGCGCGGCGCTTCAAAAGCAGATCAAGACGCTGGAAAAGACCATCGCCGACTTGCAGGAAAAAGAATCGCAGACCACGACGGCTCCGGCGACCCAGCCCGACGCCGCCCCGGCGGAAAACAAGCAGCTGGCCGACCTCAGGGCGGCGCTTGCGAACTTGTTGGGCAATACGCGCCTGGCCAACAGCATGGTCAACGCCGTGCTGGCCGAGAACGGCAGCGTCGCGCAGACCATTACCGCTTTTCAGAACCTTTTGGGCGGTTCGTTCATGATGGACCCCGCCGCGCTGCAAAACATGATGGGCGGCATGGGGGCCATGGGAGCGCTGGGCAATTCCGAGCTGATCAACGCCAGCCTGCAATTGGTGCAGCTCAAGGTGCAGGAGACCATGCTGGGGGTGCAGTCCGGTACGTCGCTGGAAAGCGTATATAAATCCGTGGCCGATTCCGCGCAGGGAGCCTATGTTGCGGCGGAGCGGGTCGTCAACCAGCTCAAGAGCGGCTGGGCCGCCGAAGAGGACGGCGTGATCCGCGAGATCAACATCGTGGCAGGCGAACGTTACCAGAGCCCGGAACAGGCGGACGCCGGATCCTCCGTCAACGTGACCAACCTTTTGGCTTCCCTGGCCGCCGGAAACGCAGATATTTCTTCACTGCTTTCGGGGCTGTTTACCCCTGCGGTGAAGGGAATGGTGATTGAGTATTACCCCTTTGTTGCCAGCGTACCGCTGAGTAAATATGACGTCGCCAAAATTTCGCTTGACCAGAAGGTGACGGTGACCTCCATTTCGGGCAAGGAGTTTGAGGGCACCGTGAGCTTCATCAGCCCCGTGGCCTCCGAAAGCGGTGAGTTCAACATCAGTTCCATGATGGGCGGCGGCACAGCCAAGGGGGTTGAGGCGCGCATCATCATTCCGGAACCCGACAAGAGCATCATCATCGGCCTGGATGTCGACATCAGCATCGTGACCGAAACAAAGAAGAGCGTGGTTCGTGTGCCAATGGAATCCGTGCAATATGATGAAGCAAAAAAGGGCTACGCGGTCTTTATTTATGATGCAGCGGAAAAGAAGGTGCGTGAGCAGGCGGTGGTGACCGGAATCATGGACGGCGTATTCTATGAGATCACCGAGGGGCTGGAGCCCGGTGCGCGGATCGTGCGCGCGCCGCGCGGCCTGAAGGATGGGAGCAAGGTCAAGGTGTTGGATTGAGTGATCCAATAGAGACAACCGTAGGGGACGGCGTCCTCGACGTCCCGATCCTATTAATTCACAAGCGGTTGTGTGTTTATTCGTCGGGACGTCGAGGACGCC
>JAVBOZ010000025.1:0-4907 GCA_031549985.1 Oscillospiraceae bacterium
TGTCCTACGGCTACGGCCTTTTCACCGGCGGGCTGGGCCTGCATTACGGCGCGGAGCTGCTGGGCGCGACGGTGATCCCCGTCTCCTCCGGCAACACCAAACGGCAGGTGCAGATTTTGCAGGATTTTGGTTCGAACTTCCTCTGCTGCACCCCCAGTTACGCGCTTTTCATCGGCGAAACGATTGCGGAAATGGGCATTGACCCCGCTTCGCTGCCGCTGCGCGGCGGCCTCTTTGGCGCGGAGCCTTGGACGCCGAACATGCGCAGGGAGATTGAACGCCTGCTGGCCATCGACGCCCACGATATCTACGGGCTTTCCGAAATCGCGGGGCCGGGCGTGTCGTTTGACTGCAAGGCGTTTGACGGCCTGCATGTCTGTGAGGATTATTTTTATCCTGAGATCATTGACCCCGACACCCTGCAACCGCTGCCGGACGGCGAGTTCGGCGAGTTGGTGTTCACCTGCATCGGCAAGGAAGCGCTGCCGCTGGTGCGCTACCGCACACGCGATATCTCCGCCCTGGTGCGCGAGCCCTGTGACTGCGGGCGTACGTTGGTGCGCATGCAAAAGCCCAAGGGCCGCTCGGATGACATGCTGATCATCCGCGGCGTCAACGTGTTCCCCTCCCAGGTGGAACACGTGATTCTGGAGCAGGGGCTTGACCCGAATTATCAGATTCAGATCGAGCGGATTGAAAATCTGGATGTGATGACCGTGCTTGTGGAGCTTTCAGACAGCATGTTTTCCGACTCTGTCAGCGCGATTGAAGCGGCTACGGCCCGGCTGCGCAACGCGATGCTCTCGACGCTGGGCGTTTCGGCAAACATCCGCCTGGTCGACCCCCGCACCCTGCCGCGTTCGGAGGGCAAGGCCGTGCGGGTGCTGGATAAACGCGGCCTAACCGAATACCATGTTGGCGGAACGAACCGTTAAAGGAGGCGATCGTTGTGACGATTGAACAGGTTTCCGTTTTCATCGAGAACAAGACCGGCTGCCTGGTGGAGATATTGACCTTGCTGGGCGAAAAGAATATCAATCTGCGTGCCTATTCCGTCGCCGAAAAGACGGAGTTTGGTATCCTGCGCATGCTGGTCGATCAACCGGATATTGCGCTAGCCTGCCTGAAGGAACAGGGCTTTCGGGCGAAGAAGACCGAGGTGCTGGGCGTCGCGATTTCTGACGTGCCGGGCGGCTCGGTTCGGGTCATTCAGACACTGAGCGAAGCGGGCATCAATGTGGAGTATACCTACGCCTTTGTGATCCCCAAGGCGGGGCAGGCGCTCTTGCTGATCCGTGTGAATGATAACGCGCAGGCGGAGGCCGCGCTGGCTGCGGCAGGTGTGCAAACGGTTGATATTGAAGACATTTACTGATTTAGCGCGGTGCCGCGCGGCATGCAACAAATGGAACAAACAGGAAAATCCGACCCAAAAATTCCCTGAAACGGCTTGATGTTAGGCCAAACCTTGTGAACTGCATTTTTTGGTTGCTCCGTTGGAGCGTTTTAGCAGCACTTACCACTTTACAACAGGCCCTCTATGTGCTAGAATGACGACATACCCCCCAAAGGGGAGGACGTAAAATAGTCATGCGAGCGCATGCAAAGAGGAGGAGAATTGTTTGAACGACAATATTAGGGGGAGCAGCGTGGAATTTTTATTTCATGCGATTCTTGCGCTGGAGACGATGGAGGACTGCTACGATTTTTTTGAGGATCTCTGCACCGTGCAGGAACTCAAGGCAATTTCGCAGCGCATCGTGGTGGCCAAGATGCTCAGCGAGAAGCGGGTTTATAGCGACATCGTGAAAGAGACCGGCGCTTCAACCGCGACCATCAGCAGGGTCAACCGTTCGCTGATTTATGGCAGCGACGGCTATATGAAAATTTTTGGCCGCATTCCGCAGCATTGGAACAACGCCGGCGCGGCCGACGGGGAGGATGTGGTGGCAGGCGAATGAAGCCGATCACCCCGGAAAAGAGCGGAGATCCCGGCGGGGCCTACGGGGCGCTGGCGCGGTTCTATGATGCCTTTACCGAAAACATGGACTATAAAAAGCGTGTGGAGTACCTCTGCACGCTTTTTTCTGCTGCCCGGGTGCCGGAGCGCGCGTTGGTGCTCGACCTGGCCTGCGGCAGCGGCACATATGCCTATGCGCTGCTTGAAAAAGGCTACGACGTCATCGGCGTCGACGCCAGCCTTGAGATGCTGGGCGCGGCGCTCGCGAAGGCGGAAAAACTGCGCTGCGCACCCCCTCTATTACTCTGTCAACGCCTCGAGACCCTTGACCTTTACGGTACGGCCCAGGCAGCCATATGCCTGACCGATAGCATCAATCACCTGACGGAACCGGCGCAGCTGCAGCGGTTTTTCAAGCGGCTGGCGCTCTTTTTGGAGCCGGGTGCGGCTTTCATCTTCGACTGCAATACCCCGCATAAGCACGAAGCTGTGTTGGGCGACAATTGCTTTCTTTATGAAAGCCAGAACGCCTTTTGCGCCTGGCAGAATCATTGGCTGCCGGAAAGGCGCTGCACCGAGATTCATCTCGACCTCTTTGCCCGGGAAGAGGATGGCAGTTATAGCCGCAGCAGCGAGTTATTCTATGAGCGCGTCTATGAAACGCAGGAGCTGGAATCCATGCTTCGCAAGGCGGGGTTTGAAGTCGAGCATGTCTACGAAGAATTGACCCAGCGCCTGCCAACGCCCGAGGCTGAGCGGCTGTTTTTTGTTGCAAGACGGAAATAGCGGCGCAGGCAATCCTGTCGAACGTCCGCGTAAATTTAGTGAAAGGTGTCATTTTATGCTTAACATTTTGAAACGCAGTTCTCTCGCGAAAGTTTTTGCCGACCGTGGAGAGCCGCAAGGCGTGGATTTTGGCGGCGCGTCCCTGTTGCTGGGGGAGGCGTTTTCCTTCCAGGCGGCGTTTGCTTCGGACGCACCGGCGCTGGTGGAGGCCAGCCTGGAGGGCGGCGGAGCGGCGTATTGCCGTACTTTCTGGGTGCAGGACGCGCCCGCACCTTACCCCGCCAACCCGGATAGCGACGACTATTATATCATGGAGGAACCGGGTTGGTGCCCGGATATTTTGCGCTCCGTGCGCGCTCCTCTGCGCGTGGAGGCCGGGCAATGGCACAGCCTCTGGGTTGCGCTGCGGGTCGAGGAACCTGTGGAGGGGCCGTTGGAAGTTACCGTCGTCCTTCGGGATCTAACGGGCGGAGACGAGGTTCGGGCCACATATGCTTTTACCGTGATACCGGCCCGCCTGCCGGAACAGCGCCTGCTCTATACGAACTGGTTCCACGGCGACTGCCTGGCCACGCACTACAATGTGCCTGTGTTCAGCGAGGCGCACTGGGAATTGTTGCGCAAATACATCGCATGCGCCGCGCAGCATGGGGTCAGTCTGCTGCTCACGCCGCTGTTTACGCTGGCGCTTGATACCGCAGTAGGCGCCGAGCGCCCGACGATGCAATTGGTCGACGTGACGCGAAAGGGGAAAGACTTTACCTTTGGTTTTGACCGGCTGGGCCGCTGGGTAGAGTTGTGCGAATCTTGCGGCATCCACCGGTTCGAACTGTCGCACCTGTATACCCAGTGGGGAGCGAAGGCCGCGCCAAAGATTGTCGCGACGGTGGAAGACGGAACGCAGGCGCGCATCTTTGGCTGGGAGACCGACGCCGACAGCGCGGAATACACAGACTTTCTGACGCAGTTCGCCGCCGCGCTGGTGCCCTGGCTTGAAGCGCGGGGCCTGAAGGAACGCTGCTACGTTCACGTCTCAGACGAACCGGGCGCTGACAGCTTGGAAAGCTACGCCCGCAAAAGCGAACTGATTCATCGCATTTTTCCGGGCATTCCGGTGATGGACGCCCTTTCGGATATCGTATTTTTCAATGCGGGACTGCTGGAGCAGCCCGTCCCCGCGAACAACCATATGGATGCGTTCATCGGCAAGGTGCCCGAGCTTTGGACGTATTATTGCTGCGGGCAGCATAGGGAGTATGTCTCCAACCGCTTCATGGCGATGCCCTCCCAGCGCAACCGGGTGCTGGGCTGCCAGCTCTGGAAGTTTGACTGCCGTGGCTTCTTGCAGTGGGGCTTTAACTTTTGGTCCGCCGTCCTTTCCGCGCGGGCGATCGACCCGTTTACCGAGATGTCAGCCACGGAGACCTATCCCTCCGGCGACGCTTACGTCGTCTACCCTGGCGAAGACGGAGGGCCGCTGGTTTCGCTGCGGCTGAAGGTGTTTTATGAAGCGTTGCAGGACCAGCGGGCGCTCGAGCTGCTGGAAAGCAAAATCGGCAGGGAGGCGGCGCTGGCAATCCTGGAAGAGGGGCTGGAAAAACCGCTGACCTTCAACGAATATCCCCATAGCGAGGTCTGGCAGCTGGCCGCGCGGGAGCGGGTAAACCGGGCGATCGCGGCGCATTGCGGGGCGTGAATTTTAGATATTTTTTTACGCGAGAGCAGCCTTTCGGGGTGCTCTCGTCGCATTTCTCCTTATCACACATATTCAGCGAAGGCAAGGCGCGCACTGGAAGAAATCGCTTTACAAACGCGCGCGGACGTGCTATACTCTATCGTGGCGTTATATGAATTTGCGCCGCGTTTGCGGCTGGAAGGGAGGGTTCGCATGGGCTTTTTTCAGCGGCTGACCAAGGGGATGAAAAAGACGCGGGATTCCATGGAAGGCGCCATCGACGCCGCCATGGAGGGCAGCGAGGAATTGACGGAGGAAGTCTACGAGGGCCTCGAAGAAGCTTTGATCATGGGCGACACCGGGATGCGCACGGCCGAAGAGATCATCGAGCGGCTGCGCGAGCGCGCGAAAAAACAGAAGATTCGCAAGGCCAGTGGAGTCAAGCTGGCGATGCGTGAAGTGGTGGCGGAACTGCTTTCCGGCGGC
>JAVBOZ010000030.1:0-14867 GCA_031549985.1 Oscillospiraceae bacterium
GGCGTCAGGCCGCCCGCAAGTAAGCCGGTATCTTTGTTCACGCGTTCTATTATTTTACCGAGGGAGCGTATGACAAGGAACAGTATTAGCATAGCCGTCAGGATTTCGGTTATACCAAAGTCGCAAACCCCGCCTGCGGGCATGGCTGCCCACGGGCGGGGTTTTTCGTTGTTGTCGTCAGGGCGTAAAATCAAACGTAAAGCAATGCGAACGCAGCGCCTTGGTGCCAAAGAGCTTTGAGCGCACCTCGCCGCCCAGCAGCGTGCGGTCGCCCACGCGCATGGTCTGCACATACCCCGCGTCGTCCCGCTTTACATCGCCGAACCAATTGGAGGGGTCGCCTTCCAGCTTGATGGCCTTGCTGGGGTATTTGCTGTTAAAAGCGGCCACTTTAGCGCGAATCTCGTCCGGTGTAAAGCGCGCCGAGGATGTCTCCACAGTTTCAATGCTCTCGCGCCCGCCCTGAAGATAGGCCTTGGCCGTACCGCCCCAGACATAGCTCGCGTTCGTGGTGCGCCCGGCGCAGGAGGCGAAATAAAGCGTCTCGGCCGGTGCGCCGTCATAGGCCAGATATTTGCCCAGCACGGCGTTGACCAGCGCAAGGGCTTTTTCGTGTTGTTTGGTCGCCCAGGTACCGTTCCAGTCGCTGCTGGAGACGATGTGCTGATTGGCCTCTTTCGTGTTGAAGTTCTTGCCCTTGGCCACGGTATAGGCACAGATCACCTGCGCTTTGAAGGCGCTGTCGGCAACGGAACTCGGGTACCCGATTTCGCCGCAGGTGATGCGGGCAAGGTATTCGGCCATCGGGTAAGAGACGCCTTCGTGCGTCACCTTTGACGGGACGCTGCTGTCCCGCTCAATGCTCATCTTGGGGGCGCTGTAATAGTGCAGCAAAATTTCGTCGTATGTCCAGCCACGCAGCGCGTAGGCCTTCGCGCCCTCCTGGCTCATCCCCACGCCATGGCCGTAGCCGCGCACGTTGAAAAGAAACGTCCCCTGGCTGTTGCTTGGACCGTTCGTCGCGGCGGTGGATGCCTTAGTGGTCGTGCTCGCCGTTGTGGTCGGCCTCGTGGTGGTCGTCGCTTTTGTGGTCGTCGTCGGCTTTGTGGTCGTCGTTGCCGCCGTGGTCGGCTTCGTGGTTTCCGGTATGTTCTGCGCCGTTTCCTGTATGTAACTCCAGAGTGCCCGGAGTACTTCGGTTGCCATCTTCCCTCCCAGGCGCAGCAGCCTTTGCAGCAAGGTCACCCAGTCTTCACCGTCGGGGTTCTCGACCGCCGTCATCAACTGATTCGCCGTGGCCGGTTCAAGGAAGTTCATCCCCTGTATCGCCGCCTTCAGCGTCGCGGGCTCCAGTGCCGCGGCCTCCAGCAGCGCGACTGCAGGTGCAAGCGCCTCCTGCGTCGCTGCATCGGAGTCCGCCAACCCTGCATCCAAGGCGGCGTCCTCCGTCAAAACAGTCTGGACGATGGGTGCGGGTTCGCGCAGCGCACTCCCCTTGGGGCTCTGGAAGGTGAGGTAGGCCGTTGCGGTCACCGTCGCCAGCACAAGGCAAGAAGCCGTGGCGGCGCGTCTGCGTCCCTTGCCCCCGCCCGTCGCGGGCGCCGTCGATTCGGAAAGAGCAATGATGCTGGCCTCGCGCGGGGGGAGGCCCCGGGTCTCCAGATGGTCGCAGAGCAGGTGCAGCAGGGCCTCCGCCGCACCTGCAGCGCATTCGTCGGGCGCTTCGCCCGGCTCCAGCTCCAATCGGCGGATCTGGGCGTATTCCTGGTCACTCCCGGCGGCAAGATAGATCATCTGCGCGCCGTTTTGCTCCGGCAGGGGCGAAGATATCACGCCGCAGAGCGCGCTGGGTTCGCGGCTGAGAAAGCGTTTGGAGCAACGCACCGCGTCCTCTGCGGTGAGGATGACTGTCTCCGGCGCGAGCTGCACCGGATGGATGGCTTCCGTGACCCCCAGCTCGCGGAGCACAGCGGCGATTTCGCGCCATTCGGTGGGCAGCGCCAGCAGGCAGCGTCGGCCGCTGAGCTGTTCGACGCGACCCAGCAGGCGGCGGATCGTCGCCGCAGTCTCGTCGCGGCGCTCATTCAGCTGCACGATTTCCGCCGGAGCGGGAACAGCCACGGGCGGTGGCGTGCCGCCATAGGCCGTCCCCTGCGCAAAATATTCGATTTCCGCGCCCACAGGCGCAGCGTTGTCACCCGAATACATATCGCCATCGCCGCCCAAGTGTGCGTCGTGCTGCGAATTCAGAGGAACGATCAGGTCCGGCGAAATCGGCTCAAAGCCGCCCAGCGAAACGCTGATTCGGTTGAAGGCCTCGTCCGCATCCGCCAACAGTTGTTTCTGACCCGCATCCTCCGACAGAACTTCTTCGCGCTGCGCCGCAACGGCTGAGCCTCTGTTGGGTTCGCTGCCGGTCTCGTCATCGGGTTCCGCCTCCGATTCCGCGCGCAGCCCATCCAGATAGTCATAGACAGACGGGCCGAGCTCCGCAAGTGAAGCCAGCCGCAGGGGTAAATATAACAGGCACTGCTCCGCGCGGCGCAGCGCGAAGCCGGTGTCTTTGCCGTCCAGTGTAAGGAAAAGTTCCGCTTCTTCCGGGAAGAGCGCGTCTTCCTGACAAGCTTCCGCCGCCTGCCGGGCGAGGATCTCCGCGCGGGGCACCGCGGGAATCTCCATCGCCTGCAGCAGATGCTTGCGGCAATGGCTGCTGCGCTCGGCTTCCACCGCGATCACAATGATCTCGCAGGAAGGAAGCTGCGCCTGCAGCGCAACCAGAAGCTGATATTCGTCGTTGGCGAAAGTGGGTTCAGGGGCACCGGGGAACGCGCGGGAGACGATTCGCCTCAACTCGCGGACTTCCCGGGGCAGCGCGGAACGCTGCAACACAAATATTCTGATGTTTTTCATGATTGATCTACCTTCCGAATTTTTTTAACATCTTTATATTTTACGCAATACAGACCGAGTATGCGTGGTCCGTCGTATTTTGTATCCCCTTATGCCGCGGAAGACGCCTTCGCCATCAGGCTCCTTCCATCTCCTCTCCCCAAAAAAATAGTATCTTCCCTACCCTGCCGGTTCCCAATTCCCTTTTCTCATGTGGCGGCGCTTACGGATACCAGCGCTCGCCGTTTTTCCACGGATTGTTCTTGTCATGCTTGGTGTACCACGCCTGGGGATAACGCACATTGGGGTTGTGATGCACCTGATCCTTGGGGATGTTGGGGTCTTCCCCTTCGCGCAGCTGCCTGCCGACGATCACAAGATATTCGTTCCTGAAACCATAAAGACAGGTCTGCAGGCTGATCAGCCGGTCGCCATACTGAACATCAACGCCGCCGTCGCCGGTATAAAAGAGCGTACGCTGTTTCAGCTGCTGGACATAGCCAATGAAGTTCTCTTCGCTTTTGAAGTTCGGCGTATTAAAATGGAACACATAACCGTTGTCTTCCTGCTCCGCGCCGTTGGT
Organism: Oscillospiraceae bacterium; assembly: GCA_031549985.1. GTDB lineage: Bacteria > Bacillota > Clostridia > Oscillospirales > Acutalibacteraceae > WRMQ01. Next base: position 3,473 of record JAVBOZ010000030.1, read on the forward strand.
CTGGAGAACCGCCACAACCTTATATCGCAGCGTGCTGTCCTTCAATTCCAGCGAAATGATCGGGTACTTCGAAATGGTCGCCTTGGTCTGATAGTTGGTGAGCTCGGCGAAAATTTGACCGTCGCGCATATGGTGGCCATAGACGATCAGATTCGTGTCGCCCTCGATGTCGTTGCGTGAATCCATGAATGGATTCCCGTAATTGGAACGCTGTTTCTCAAAGTCCTTCTTCAAATAGTATACGTTGTCCGTCGTCTGGACAATCGGCATTTCGATGTCCGCGCCGGGCACTGAAAGCCAGCCAACGTAATCCGCATTCCTCGCCTTGAGCTCGTCATAGGTCTGGCGCTGCTTCCTTGCGTCGCGCGCGCCGGGAATGACGCCGCCGTCGGGCGTGGTCTGGTCAACCACTAAGCCGCCGTGAAGGCCCTGCAGGTCGTCTGTTTTACCCCTGGCGATCCCCGGGGCAATCACATAGAACCAGAGCAGGATCAAGACGCAGACGAACATTACGCAGACGGCAAGGTCGAAAAATATTTTCCGCCGCTTCTCCCGCTTGGAATCCGTTTTGAGCGGGATGAAATTGCGTTCGAAGAAGTTTTTTTTGCGCAGCTTTGGGCCGCTTGCGGCCAGGACGGATTCCATCGCGTCCAAGGCCTCTTCGGATTCTTTGCGAGCCATGTGAATGCTCCCCCCTACAATGTGTTATGCGCTTCCCCTGCAGATCAGCTCCCGTAGCAGAGCCAGCGCCTGCTTGGCCGCCGCGATGCGGTTATACTCCCGGTCGTTGCGCCCGGTGTCAAGCCTGCGGACCAGGACGACGTCTTCATCCGCCGCCGCGAGGTAAACGAGCCCCGCCGGTTTTTCCGTGCCTTCCGCGCCCGGCCCCGCGATCCCCGTCACCGCCAGGCCGTAATCCGCGCCGGAACGTGCGCGCGCTCCCATGGCCATTTCCCGGGCACATTCCGCGCTCACCGCGCCGTAGGCCACCAGAGTCTGTTCGCTGACGCCGAGCAGCGCCCGCTTGCACTCGTTGCTGTAGCTGACAACGCCCCAGCCGAATACCTTCGACGCGCCGGGCACATCCGTCAGCCGGGCCGCAATGCCGCCGCCGGTGCAGGATTCCGCCAGAGCCACCGTCTTGCCACGTTCGCGCAGCAGTGCGACTACCGTCTCCTCCAGGGTTTTGTCGACCGCATAGGCCGCTTCTCCTAAAATTTCTTTCAGCTTTTTCAGGATCGGGCGGCTCAGGGCTTCCGCCTCCGCCACAGTTGGGGCGGCCGCACTGACCCTGAGATAGCTTTCCGCGTCCTTGGCATAGGGGGCGACGGTCGGATTGGCCAGGTCGAGGTAATCCTGCGCAAGCTCGGCCATGCGGCTCTCGCCCAGCCCGACAGTGCGCAGATGGTGCGAGACGATCACGCCGGAGGAATAGGCAGCCAACCGGGGCTTGAGCTCTTGCAGGAACAGCGGCTGCATCTCGCGCGGGGGGCCGGGCAGCAGCGCGGCGCACTTGCCGTCCATTTGGATCCAGCAGCCGGGAGCCGTGCCGTTCTCATTGGGCAGCACCACGCAGCCCTTGGGCACCATCGCCTGCTTGCGGTTGCTTTCGCCCATCGGCAGACCGCGCTGCCGGAAGAATGCCTCGATGCGGCTCATCTGGAACTTGTCTTCCTCCAGCGGGAGCCGCAGCGCCTCGCAGATCACCTCTTTTGTGATGTCGTCCGCCGTCGGGCCAAGCCCCCCGGTCAGAATCACCATGTCGCTGCGTTCCCAGGCGGCGAGAAAATCCTCCCGCAGCCGCGCCGGGTTGTCGCCTACGGTGCACTGGCGTTCCACCGCAATGCCAACGCTGGCAAGCTCCTGCGCCAAAAAGCGCGCGTTGGTGTTGGTGATCTCGCCGAGCAGAAGCTCGGTTCCGACCGATATCAACTCACATACAATCATAAGCATCACCGCCTGTGGCACACAACAGCCCTTGGGTCATAACCTTAGCCTCCAATAGCACAACTCTAAAGCTCTTTTTGTTTCCTTAATAGGAAAAAGAAAACCGTACGCGGCGCCTCATTCAATCCAGTGCACGGCAACTTCCGCGCAGGCCGCCGCGATCAGCCCGTCCATATCCAGCCCCGTCTCGGCCGCTTCCGCCTGATGGAGCTTCGGCTTGGTCTTCGGATGCCGGGGAGTAAAGACGGTGCAGCAATCCTCATAGGGAAGGATGGAAATATCGAAGGTATCAATCTGCCGGGCAATACGCACCACCTCGTCCTTGTCCATCCCGATGAGGGGGCGAAAAACCGGCAGGGCGGTGACGGCGTCGGTGCAGGCAAGCGCGCCGAGGGTCTGGCTGGCTACCTGGCCGAGGCTCTCGCCGGTAATCAGCGCGCCACAGTCATGGGCTTCGGCGAGCCGTTCCGCGCAGCGCATCATGCCCCGCCGCATCACGATGGTGAAAAATTCCTCCGGGCAATTGGCCCGCAGCGATTCCTGAAAGGCGGTGAAAGGCACCACCAGCAGGCGTATGGGTCCGATGTAGTCGGCGACCTTGCGCAGGAGCTTATGCACCTTTTCCTCCGCACGGGCGCTGGTATAGGGTGGCGAAGCGAAGTGGACGGCAGTCAGGCGCAGCCCGCGCTTGCCCATCATCCAGGCGGCCACGGGGCTGTCGATCCCGCCGGAAATGAGGATCATCGCCTCACCTGCGCTGCCGACCGGCAGGCCGCCCGCGCCTTTTTCCTGATCCGCGTGCAAAAAGGCGTACTGTTCGCGAATTTCAACGAAGACCGTCACGTCCGGATTGCGGACATCCACCCGCAAATGCGGGACGGAATCCAGAAGATGTTCACCGACCGCCGCGCAGATCTCCGGCGAACGCAGGGGAAAGGTCTTGTCCGACCGCTTGGCCTCCGCCTTGAAGGTGCGTGCCGTTTCCAGGCAGGGCGCAAGGTACTCCGCGCAGCCCGCAAGAATCGCGTTCATGTCCTTCGGCACCCGGACGGCCCGGGCGTAGCCCGCGAAGCCGAATACCTTGCCGGCGCGGGCGGCGGCGGTGTGCATATCCATCCCCACACTGAGAGGGATCGCCTGCACGGTGGATTGCGAAACGTTATATTGCCATTCCCCCAAAGGGCGCAATTGCCGCCGCAGATTCTTGAGCAACTGGTCTTCAAATGTGCGGCGATTCAGCCCCTTGAGCGAAAGTTCGCCCATTTTAAGCAGCAGTAGTTCATCCATCATCGTTCGCTGTTGATCCCTCATTCAAAGTTTAATCGGTTGTTTTTGATAAATATATTGATGCAAATTTGCGGGCGATCGCGCCGCGCTTTTGTTGGGGAAGCACAGTGCGCTCCCGCTGCCTTCAACATCAATAATACGGATAGTCTAAAAAAGCCTATTCACTTGCGCCCCAGATATCGGCGCGCCTCGCCCAGCGCGTAAAGGAAGGCGTCGATCTCCTCCCAGCCGGTGAAGCGCGAAAGGCTCACCCGCAGTGCGCTTGCGATTTCCGCGTCGCCCAGCCCCATCGCGCGGAGCACGCGGCTCTTTTGTCCCTTGGCGCACGCGGAACCGGAGGAGACATAGATGCCGCGCTCTGAAAGGTAGTTGAGCATCGTCTCCGAATGCAGGCCAGGGACGGAAACGTTGATCACATAGGGGATCGCGTCGGCGGGGGAATTGATGCGCACCCCCTCCATTTCTTGCAATCCCTGGATCAGACGATCGCGCAGGTTGCCGACATACTCCTTGCTCTGGCTAAGGTCGGGCAGAGCGCGAACCGCCGCCGCAAAACCGGCGATGGCTGGCATCGCCTCGGTACCCGGACGGAGTCGACTCTCCTGCGTTCCGCCGTAAAACAGCGGCGTCAGGCGTACGCCCTTGCGGATATACAGCGCGCCAACGCCCTTGGGGCCATGGATTTTGTGCGAACTGACCGTAAGCAGATCCGCACCGAGACGGGCGGGATGCACGGGCAGTTTGCCGAAGGCCTGCACGGCATCCACATGCACCAGTGCCGGAGCCCCTCTGACCTGCGCCGCGCGGCGAATGGATTCCACCGGTTGCAGCGTGCCGACCTCGTTGTTGACCGCCATCAGGCTGACCAGAATCGTCTCGCGGTTGATCGCCTGCAGCAGCTCCTGTTCGGATACGCGTCCGGTGCGGTCGACTCTGACAAAGACGACATCGAAGCCGCGGCCCGCCAGTTCCTTCGCCGATTCCGCGACGCTGGAATGTTCCACCGCCGAGGTGACGATCCGCTTGCCGCGCCGCCGCAGGGCGTTGGCCGCGCCGAAGAGCGCCAGGTTATTGCTTTCCGTGCCGCCGGAGGTGAAAAGGATTTCGCTCGGCTCGCAGCCCAGCTGTGCGGCAACGGCCGCGCGGCTCTGCGCAAGCAAATGCTCGGCGTTCAACCCAACCCCGTGCAAAGAGGAAGGATTCCCCCAGAGATGATGAAGCGCCTCCTGCATAGCCTCAACGGCTTCTTTGCAGGGAGGGGTGGTGGCGCTGTTGTCAAGATAAGCTTCCACAGTCATTCAACCCCCAAAACAAATGAAGTTTGTGGCCACGGAAGGTTACATGTAGGTTTATTATACAGCATAAGAACCTCACTTGCAATCTGAATTTAACGCCGGTTCAGAATTTTTTGTTGGTATTCTCTACTTTAACTGTTTTTGACGTGTGAAGCGGCCGTGCCTTCCATAAAAAGGGGGAGATTATCAGTTCGCTTCCGGCAAAATGCCGGAAAGCTTCCAGAATGAACCTCGCAGGCGCTGCCGCGATACCTCGATGAAGCGGCGGGGGCGCAAAATTTTGTATGCGTCCCGTTCTTAATATATGCCACGGTCAGGTTCAAGTTGCACAATCCGGTGCGACCAATTGCCTTTGCCCCTATTTGTGATATTTTCCCCCTGCGGCGATCTGCAGCGCACGGTAAATCTGTTCCAGCAGCATCACCCTGGCTAACTGGTGGGGGAACGTCATGGCCGAAAGGGAAAGCCGCAGCGCCGCCTGCCGCTTGAGCGCCTCGCTCAAACCAAAGGAGCTTCCGATCAGCAGGGCGACGTTCCCGCTCTGCATGGCGGCCTCCTCAAGCCAGGCACTAAACTGTTCAGAACTGAGCGCGATGCCCTCCACGCAAAGGGCGGCGAGCCTGGCCTGGGGCGGCAACGCGGCGAAGGCCAGCTTTTCTTCCGCTGCCAGGGCGGCGGCAATTTGCGCCTGGCCGGGGTTTTCGGGCAACGCAGCGGGCTGCAGCTCCGCCGTCTCCAGGCGGCAATAGCCGCCAAGCCGTTTTTCATATTCCCGGCAGGCCTCGCGCAAATAGGGTTCTTTGCATTTGCCAAAGACGATCAATTTGACGTGGAGCATTAGAAATCATTACCTTTCTGAATTTCGGCGCAGCACAAAAAAACGCTTGACAATTTTAATTTGATTGTGTATAATTATATTGTACTCAATTTATTAGGAGGTGCGCGCAATGAACATTTATGATTTTGCTGTCAAGGACGCAAAGGAAAACGAAATCAATCTCTCCGCCTATAAAGGCAAGGTGCTTTTAGTGGTCAACACGGCGACCAACTGCGGATTCACGCCGCAGTACAGCGGATTGCAGGAATTATATGAAAAGCATCGCGGCAATGGATTTGAGATCCTCGATTTCCCCTGCAATAAGGTTGGAAACCAGGCGCCGGGAACCGATGAGGAAATCGGTAGTTTTTGCACCGGAAGGTTTGGCATCACATTCAAGCAATTTGCCAAGATTGATGTCAACGGCGAAAGCGCCAGTCCGCTGTATAAGTGGCTAAAGGAGCAAAAAAGCGGGTTGGGCAGCGCAACTATCAAATGGAACTTCACAAAATTTTTGATTAACAAAGACGGCGAAGTGGTTGGCCGTTATGCCCCGACCAAAACGCCCGCCGCACTGGATAAAGAAATCGCAAGGTTGATCGGAGAAATCGCATGAAACACAGTTATAAGACAAAAAACACCTGTTCCACCAAAATCACCTTTGATTTAGAGGATGGTACTGTACGCAATATTTCGTTTACGGGCGGATGCACAGGAAATCTGCAAGCGCTGGAAACGCTGCTTGAAGGTTTTACGGTTGAACAAATTGAAGAAAAGCTTTCCGGAAGTCAATGCGGGCGGCGCGGCACTTCCTGCGCTGATCAGTTATCCGCTGCTGTGCGCAAGGCATATGACAAAACGCTGAAAGGGGCTGTCAAATCTGGAATATGATGTCCTGAAGCTTGAAAATCAGCTTTGTTTTCCACTCTACGCCTGTTCGCGCGAAGTCGTCAAAAAATATAAGCCTTATTTAGACGAAATAGGGCTTACTTATACGCAATATATCGCCATGATGGTTTTGTGGGAAAAGAAAACCGTAAATGTGAAATCGCTTGGCGAATGTCTTTATCTCGATTCCGGCACGCTGACGCCCCTGTTGAAAAAGCTGGAGCGGCAAGGGCTTCTTACGCGAAAGCGCTCGCAGGCGGATGAACGCAACCTTGTTGTTGAAATCACGCCGCAGGGCGAGTTCTTGCGCGAAAAAGCAATAAAGATTCCGGCGCAAATCGGTAAATGCATCAATCTCAGCCCGGAAGAAGCCGCAACGCTTTATGGACTGCTGTATAAGACCCTTGGGCAGATAGAAGCTGAAGCCTGCAAATGAGGTTTTATCTTGCTGCGGTAAAAGAGGGGAGCAAAAGGGCCTACAGCACCGCCAGGCGGCGTTCGACTCCCGCGATGAAAAGCTCATAATCCAGCCCCGGCTTCGCGCCCTCGCCCTCCAGCGCGGCGCGCGCGGTCTCATATGCCAACTGAGGCGTATTGTTTTCCTTGCTCAAATGTGCCAGATAGAACCGCCCCGTGCCGCCACGCAACAGTTCGCGCAGGTAATCCGCGCAGACGGCGTTTGAAAGGTGCCCACGGTCCGAAAGAATGCGCCGCTTAAGCGGATAAGGATACGGCCCATTTTCGAGCATCGTCACCTCGTGGTTGGATTCCAGCATGACCAGATCGCAGCCCGAAAGCGCCGCGCGGGTCTCAGGGGTAAGGCAGCCGGTGTCAGTGGCGACGGCGACGGTCGTGCCGCTCGGCGTTTCGACGCGGTAACCGCAGGGTTCCGCCGCGTCGTGGGAGGTGCGGAAACCCCGCACCCAAAGCCCATTGACCTCCACCCCGCCCTCGGGCAATACAGATACACCAAATTTGCCCGTCAGGATGTTGGCGCGCTCCAGCGCATGCAGGGTGCCGGGGGTCGCGAAGACAGGCACGCCCGTGCGTTCACAAAAGACGCGCAGGCCGCTGATATGATCAATATGTTCGTGGGTAACAAAAATAGCGCCGATCCTGCCCGGGGCAACATCGATGCCATCCAATGCCTCGCGTATTCGTTTTGCGCTGACGCCCGCGTCCACCAAAATGCCACCGTCCGCGCCACCGATAAAGGTGCAGTTTCCGCTGCTGGAAGAGAACAAGGGGCAAAACCGTGCCATAGAACCTCCTGCGGGCAAACTGCGTTTATCCGCAACCTAATATATCTGTAAATTAGCGTCTGGCAAAACAAGCGAAACAACTTACGACACTGCCGTCGCCTGCGCGCCTTCCCAGACTTCCTTTCGCCGTATATCCGCTCCCAGGGTCAGCAGCTTATTCACAAGCTCCTCATACCCCCGGTCGATGAACTCAATGTTCTCAATTTCCGTCGAACCCTGCGCTGCAAGCCCGGCAATCACCATCGCCGCGCCCGCCCGCAGGTCATAGGCCTTGATTTGCGCGCCCCGAAGCTGTGGCACACCCTCAATCACCGCGACCTTGCCGTCCACCTTGATCTGCGCACCCATGCGCACCAATTGATCCATATAACGGAAGCGGTTGTCATAAATCCCTTCCGAGAGAATACTGGTGCCCTCGGCGGCGCTGAGCATCGCGCCGAACTGCGGCTGCATATCGGTGGGGAAACCCGGATGCGGCATCGTTTTGATTTTGCAGCGCTGGAGCCGGGGAGGCGCATCCACCAGAATGCTGTCGTCGTATTCCCGCACGGTAACGCCGCATTCCACCAGCTTGGCGGTGATGGATTCCATATGCTTTGGGATCACGTTACGCACCAGCACCTGCCCGCCCGTCGCGGCGGTGGCGGCCATAAAAGTACCGGCCTCAATCTGATCCGGAATGGTGGCGTATTCGCAGCCGTGCAGTTCCTTGACGCCATGTATTTTCACCACATCCGTGCCCGCGCCGCGCACATCCGCGCCCATGGAGTTGAGGAAGTTGGCAAGATCAACCACATGCGGCTCCTTGGCCGCATTTTCAATGACAGTAATGCCCCGGGCGCGCACGGAGGCTAGCATGATATTGACCGTCGCGCCGACGGAGGGGAAGTCAAGGTAGATCATGTTGCCCACCGGCTGATCGCTTTGCAGTGAAATGATGGCGTTCTCTTCAAAGACGACGGAGGCGCCCAGCATCTCAAAGCCGCGGATGTGCTGCTCAATCGGGCGCACACCAAAATCGCAGCCGCCGGGCATGGCGACCCGGGCATGTCCAAAACGGCCAAACAGGGCCCCAAGCAAATAATAGGAAGCGCGGAAATGTTTGGTCAGCTCATGCGAAACCACGCCGGAATTGAAATACTTCGTGTTGATATCCACGGTATGCTTGCCAACCCGGCGCACGTCCGCGCCGAGTTGCTGCAAGATATGAAGGGTTATGGAGACATCGCTGATGTTGGGTATATTTTGAATCCGGCAGGTATCCTTTGCCAGGATGGTTGCCGCAAGAAGCGCAAGAACGGCATTTTTTGCTCCGCCAATGGTGACCTCGCCGCGCAGCGGCTGGCCGCCGTTGATGAAGATTTTTTCCAAAAAGTCCACCCCTTTGTCATTTTCATCCCATTTATAGCAATTATGGCATGATTATACCATACCCGCGCGCGAAATGGAAGCATAATTTTTCGCTGCCGACCAAATGCGCCTGTTTAGTATGTGTTCTTTTGCGCTCAATTTTGCGGTGGAAGGGTTTCACAATTGTAGGTGGGCCGCAGCCTGCGCAGAGGCCTTATACGGACAACGCGATCTCTAACGCCGCAATCTTTGCGCAGAGCGCCAGCAGCTCGGCGGCCTGCCGCAGCTCCTCCAGCGGCGGGAAGGTGGGGGCGATGCGCAGGTTCTTGTCCTCCGGGTCGCGGCCATGGGGGAAGGTCGCACCCGCGCCGGTCAGCGTAACGCCGGCCTCGCGGCAGAGGGCGTGGGCGCGCCTGGCGCAGCCCATGGGCAGATCCAGGCTGATAAAATAGCCGCCCCGCGGAGCCGTCCAGCGGGCGATGCCCGTACCGCCCAGTTCACGCTCCAAGATGCCAAGCACCATCTCAAACTTAGGCCGCAGGATCTCCGCGTGCAGCCGCATATGCGCCCGCACACCAGCCGCGTCCTTGAAGAAACGGGCGTGTCGCAGCTGGTTCAGCTTATCGTGCCCGATTGTCTGGGCGTTCATGCGGGCAAGGATCGCCGCGATGTTGGCCGGGGATGCAGCGATGGCGGAAATACCCGCGCCGGGAAAACTGATCTTGGAAAAAGAAGTCACCTCAACGAACCGGTCCAGCGCGTCGTATTCTTCCGCAACCGCAAAGACATTCAACAGCGAATCGGTCTCATCATAAAGGTCGTGCACAAGATAGGCGTTGTCCCAAATGACGCGGAAATCCCTAGCGGCGGGCTGCAGCGCGGCCAGACGGCGTACGCAGTCCTCCCCAAAGGTCATCCCCGTCGGGTTGGAATATTTCGGCACGCAGATCAGGCCCTTGACGCTTTCATCCCGGGCATATTGCTCCACCAGCGCCATGTCGGGGCCTTGCTCCCGCAGGGGTATGTTGATCATCTCAATGCCCAACTGCTCAAGGATGGTGAAGTGGCGATCGTAGCCCGGCACGGGGCAAAGGAACTTCACCTTGCCCTGCGCACACCAGGGCGCGCCCCCCGCGCCGAAGAGCATGCACTGCGCCAGATAGTCATACATCAGGTTGAGGCTCGAGTTGCCGCAGACGATCACCTGTTCAGCGGGGACGTCGAGCATCTGCGCAAAAAGGCGTTTCGCTTCGGGGATGCCATCGAGCACGCCATAGTTGCGGCAATCAAAGCCGCTTTCGCTTTTGGGCGGCGCAAGCAGTGCGCCGTCGTTGAGCGCGTCCGTTAGCGCGAGCTGTTCCGCGCCCGGTTTTCCGCGCGACATATCGAGCTTCAGATTCCGCTCCTTGGCGCGCGCGTATTCTTCCTGGAGTTCCGCCAGCAGCGCCGCGCGGGCTTCTTGGTTCATTAAACTGTATTCTTGCATGTTACATTCTCTCTTCCTGCAATATTCGCCGTACCATTGTACAATATTCGAACGAATTTTGCAAGGTGAATTTTTATTGCTGCATAAAGTGTTTTTTAATTTGGTCTTTTAGACGATTATATTGATCAGTATTCCACCCGTACCTTGCCGCCGCCCTTGCCCCGGTAGAGCGCCGAGCACAGGAATGAGGTCAGCGGGATCGTCAGCACCACGCTGAAGCAACTGACCAGGGACTGCAAAATTTCCACCGCCACCATTTCTTTATTGAGCACCTGCATCAAGCCCGAGGAATAATTGACCAACAGCAATATCTCGCTCATTGAGCCGCCGATGAAAGCCAGCACCAGCGTATTGGCCATGGTGCCGATCAGATCTTTGCCGATGCTGTTGCCGGAGCGCATCAGTTCCATGCCCGAAATGTTGGGCTCTTTTTCCCGGATTTCGTGCAGCGCCGAGACAATGGTCATCGAAATATCCATCAGCGCGCCCACGCAGCCGATGAGGAACATACACGCGATGGTCGCCTGCACGTTGATGGGCGGGTCGAGGTAGGTCAGCATCACCGCGTCCTCATCCATCAGGCCCGTAAGGCGCATAGGGGTTCGCATCACCATGGCCAGCAGCGAGGGGAAAAGCAGTCCGCCGAGGCAGCTCACGGCCGCCGTCAGGCTCTTCGCGTTGACCCCCTGCACCAACAGCAGGTTCGTCAGGATCACGAAGGTACACACCAGCATCGTCCAGCCATAGATGTTGCGCCCGGTCAGCACGGCGGGGAGCAGCACGATGAAGATTGCCAAAATGGTTATCCCCAACGAGAGCAGGGTGTCGAAGCCCTTCTTGCGGGCGAAGCACAGCACAGCCAGCGCAAACAGCGCAGCCAGCGCAAGCAGCGGCGCGGTGCGTGAATGCTCCATCATAATGTACTGCATCGTCGCGGGTTCCCCATCAAACCCCTCCTGGCGCACGGCGTCAATCAGCACGGTATCCCCCGGCCGCACGGGATAGGATTTTTGGCCGTAAAGACTGGCGATATCCTGCGTTGCGGTGATGGTCTTGCGTTTCT
>JAVBOZ010000090.1:0-3347 GCA_031549985.1 Oscillospiraceae bacterium
GGCGGGCGGATGATCTGAACTGATGAAACTGCGCGTCATTTTTTGGGTAGATGTTCTGACAGCCGCAATCGGGATTTCCCTGTTGCTGGCGCTCCGGACTGAACGCGAAGTCTCAGCGGACCTGCAGGATGAAGAGCGGCCCCATGTGTTAAAGGATATGCTCGGCGGGATTCACTACGTGATAAAGACGGCGTGGCTACGCCAATTTTTAGGCATCTACGCAGCCTTTGCGCTGATGTTCGGGCCGGTTGTGTTCCTCACGCCGCTGATGGGTGCCCGCAGTTTCGGCGAGGAATCTTGGCGGCTTGTGGCCCATGAAATCGCATTCGCCGTCGGCGCCATTGCGGGCGGGGTAATTTCCAGCATCTTTGCGGATAAATTCAAAAACAAGGTGATTCTTGTTGTCATTAGCTGCGGTGCATTCGGCGCGGCCACCCTGGTCATGGGCTTTTCGGAGGGTTTCATATTTTACCTGGGCGTGATGACGCTCCTGGGCTTGACGATGCCTTTTTTCAATACCGGTTCCATGACAGTGATGCAAACACATGTCCAACCGGAGATAATGGGCCGGATATTTGGCCTTGTATCCATCATCAGCTCGGGCGTGATGCCGCTGTCTATGGCCATATTTGGCCCACTTTCCGACTTGCTTAGCGTGGAAACACTCTTAATTCTCACCGGTGCGTTGATGGTAATTATCTCTCTGTTTGCCCTGCGCCTGCGCGAAATGGTTGCCATAGGCCAGTCACCAAATAATCAGGCCCCCTAAACGTGGAAAGCATCGGGCGAAGACGAGCCCCCGCTGTTCGGCGGGGGCGTAATTTTTTTGCTGCCATGGGCGCGTCATACTAATTTTCGTTTAAGTAGAGTACAAAAAATTAAGCATAGGCCTTTGATATAGTGGGGATCGCCGACCACACGGCATAAAGCGTTCTTGAGATCAATAAACCGCATAGAATTGCGCCCTTTTGCATACATATGCGCAAGGAACGCTTTGGCAGGCTTTCGCGGGCAAACATCCAGAATAGAAAGGTATGGTCAATGCATGGCGCGGAACCGAAAAGCCATGAGGGAACAAGATACAAAGGGCGATGGGCTCCGGCCTTCGGCGATGCAACGGGCAGGGGATGCTATGAATCTGCCCGGCCAGCTGTTGCCGGGTTTTTCGCATCTTGAACTGCTGGGCAACCGGCAGGCGATTGTGGAGGGCGTTAAAGGGGTGCTAGCCTATTGTGATGACGCCGTCCGGCTCAATCTGGGCTCGCTAGTGGTTACGTTTGAGGGCTGCGACCTGTGCATCCGCTCCTACCAGCTGGAACAGGTGATCCTCAGCGGCACCATCATAACCGTTCATTTTTCAAATTAAGACCCGCATGGAATTTCTCTGAAATTCAGAAAGGTATAAATTTTCAATGTTCATCATCCGGCTGCTTCGCTTCTTTCGGGGCTACGTCTGCTTCCGGGCGTCCGAAGGATTCCCGGAACGCTTCTTGAATTTATGTAACCGACAGTGTATCCCGGTCTGGGATGTGCTGTTTCAGGAGGGTGCGCTGACAGGGCGCACCACCATTCAAGGCTATAAGGCCATGCATGACTGCGCCGAGCGCTCGGGCGCGGTACTGGGAATCGTCAAAAAATGCGGGCTTCCTTTTTTTTTGCATACTTATCGCAGGCGTGCGGGGCTGCTTGTGGGGCTGTTGATCTTTCTCTGCGGCTTGCAGCTGCTCTTTGGGCGGGTGTGGAGCATCGACGTAACGGGTAACCGGACGGTCACGAAAGAGCAGGTCTTGCAGGCTTTCGAGGCGCAGGGGCTGCACCCGGGCGTCGCAAGCAAGGGAATGGACACAAAGGCCTTGGGAGACGCCGCCCTCTTATCCTTGCCTGAACTGAGCTGGCTTTCGCTGAACCTTAGGGGAAGCACGGCCGTGATTGAGGTGCGCGAGCAGTTGCCGCAGGGGCGGCCCGCCGCGCCGACAGCGCAAAATATCGTTGCTGGTAAGGCAGGGCAACTGGCGGTACTGGAAGTCTATACCGGCAGCGCACAGGCCAAAGCGGGGCAGGCCGTGGCCAAAGGGGATCTGTTGGCCGGCGGAATCATTGAAAACAAAGACGGCAGCGTACGCCTGGCCGCCGCCAGCGCCTACGCCGTCGCACGTGCGCCACTGGCGCTGGATATCAAACTGCCGCGGGCGGCGCAGGCGCAGCGGGCGCAAATGCAAACGCATTATACACTGCGCTTCCTCTGGCTGCGCATCCCGCTCGGCCCAAGGCTCAAGGCGTCGGCAAAGGACATCGCGCTGGTCAGCAGCGAGACCTGGGCACCGGGCGGCAAGACAATGCCCCTTGCGCTGGAGCGAAAAAGCCTGCTGCAAATCGCTTCGGCCGAGGTAACGCAGACCGACGACCAATTGGCGCTGACCGCCGCAGAACGTTTTTTTGATACGGCGTTCCGCGAACTGCGTGGAGTGCAGGTGCTGGAACAAAAGGTCAGTGTTGAGCTGACGGGGGCGGCGTGCCGCATACAGCTGGCAGGCGTTGGCTATGAAAACATCGGGCAGGCCAAAATCATCACGGACGCGCCGGTGGCGAGTGCCGTCCATTAAGCCGACATCAAAACATAAAACAAACAGGTGGCTGAAACACATCAGCCGCCTGTTTGTTTGAACCGCTACGCATACTACCCCAGCGGCAGCGGCGTGTATTCCTTGCCCTTGTTCCAGGGCAACCGGTCCGGATTGGACCATTCGATGGGGGTCATCAACCAGTCCAGCCCGCTCAGCTCATAAATCGGGTCGAATTCGCTCCAACGCGTGATGCCAAGTGCAATCACGTCGTCATAAAGCTTCTGGTTTTCTTTGATCCGGCCGGGGTTCAATATAAAGAATTCGTCGACCATCATTTCCGCCTTATAAACCCGCAGCGAGAGCCGGGAGCGTTGGATGTTCTTGAGCTGCCAATCATTTTCGGCGGTCTTTTCCGCCTTATCCCAGAGCCGGTCCATGGGCCGCGTATCCCATCTGCGCAGGAAGGTGTTCTGGTAGTGCCAGTTGAAGCAATAAAGGTGCGAGGTCTCGACGGTCTTGCGCGTGATCAGGTCAAGGTATTCCTTGATATAGGGCGCTGCCTCATTGCCGTAATAGGCACGCATGAAGTCCATCATGTGGTATTCCACGTCCGCGTTGGGGTCCCACAGCAGCTTTGCCGTCACGTAAGCGCGCATCTCGTCAAATTCACCGCAGTAGCCGTTATAAAAGCCCTGCTCAAATACGCCCTGCACGTTGTTGGCGGCAAAATATTGCATGTTGGGGCCAAGCACCTGAAAGTTGGGATAGGGCAGCAGGCTGTTT
>JAVBOZ010000045.1:0-4565 GCA_031549985.1 Oscillospiraceae bacterium
GGCGGCGGCGCGTGCCTCGGCCGAGCTCCGTGAGCCTGGGGCTGGCCAGGGCTGGGAGGTGCCGGTCACGTCCTGCGTGGCGGCGAGGGACACCGGTGTGGCCGAGCGGGTCACGCAGCTGACGACCTGGAAGAGCCTGGGCTTGCGTGGCAGCGCCGCCATCGCGCCGCAGGCACGGGGACGTTCCAGCCTGGAGATGATGGTCTCCGAAATCATGCATCAAGTTGGCGTCCCCGCGCACATCAAAGGCTACCAATACCTGCGGGAGGCAATCATTCTTTCCATTGAGGATACGGAAATGATCAGCTCGGTGACGAAGGTGTTGTATCCTACCGTCGCCAAAACGTTTAAAACAACGCCTTCGCGCGTCGAACGGGCAATCCGCCACGCGATTGAGGTCGCCTGGGATCGAGGCGACATCGACGTTCTCAGCTCCTATTTCGGCTACACGATCCAAAACAGCCGCGGCAAACCCACCAACAGCGAATTCGTCGCGATGATTGCGGATAAGCTGCGGCTGAAACTCAAGGCGGCGGCAAGCTAAGAAAATTCTCCCGACCGTCGGCGAGCCCAGAGTGGCAGGCCGGCGGTTTTTGCATTGGCTGAATTGATTATTTTGAAATACTCACCGTTTCGTGAAATAAATACGCGAAATATGTTGACTTTCCGCTCGGATTCCCTTACAATTTAGTTGGCAAAATCCAAATCATTATTCGGGGAGGTCAAACCTATGTCAGATCAGCCAGCAACCATCAACGTAGAAGCCATTGCTCCAACCCCTGCGCCGGTGGGCCAAATCAATACCAATCGCGGTCTTTTGAAGATGATCCTGCTCAGCATCGTCACCCTGGGTATTTACGGCATCGTCTTCAACTGCGGAATTTCCAACGACATCAATGTCATCGCCAGCAGGTATGACGGCAAGAAGACTATGCACTACGCGCTACTGCTTTTCCTGATTGGGCCTTTGACGCTTGGCATTGGCTTCGTCGTCTGGCAACACAAAATTTCCGCCCGCATTGGCGCGGAATTGAACCGTCGCACTCTGGGCTATTCGTTTAGCGCGGGCGATTTCTGGCTGTGGGGCGTTCTTGGATCTTTGATTGTTGTCGGCCCGTTTGTCTATCTCCACAAGCTCTGCAAGGCGATGAACACCCTTGCTGCAGACTACAACCAAAAGGGCTGAGTACTGCGCGGCACGAACAAATTGATTCGCTAAAAATGGGCCATGAAACCTTGTTGTTTCGTGGCTCTTGGTTTTTGCGTCTTTCGTGTTGATTTCACCTCATTTTCATTTGACTTTTTTTTTTTGCATGCTATAATTAAATGATAACGATGAAGGGAATGAGCGCATGAAAATTGTTTTTCGCTATTTGAGGCCCTTCGCGGCGCTGGTCATTTTCTGCCTGTTGCTGCTGATTGGGCAGGCGGTTGGTGAGCTGGCGCTGCCGAACCTGATGAGCGACATTGTCAACACCGGGCTGCAAGGGAGTGGCATCACGGATACCCTACCGCAACAGCTCAGCGGCAGAGCTCTTCTGACGCTGACCCGATTCATGACGCCGGATGACGCCGAAACATTCCTGGCGGCCTACGCGCCGAAGGATGCGAGTTCCGACGCGCCAAAGGCGGAGCAGGTTTTTGCCCTGCGCGCCGGGGAAAACGAGGAAGAACTAAGCGGGATTTTTGGCCGCACGGGCAACTTCATTTTGAACATGGCCATGACCGCAATGAAGGCGCAACAGCCCCAGGCTGGCGGCGCAGCCGCAGGCATGAGCCAAAGCGGTCAGGATTTGACGCCGGAAGCGTTTTATCAGTTCACCGGCATGCTCCTGTTCGATCCCGGAGCCATTGAGACCGCGCTTACGCAAGCGCCCGCAGAAGTGGATCCGATGATCTATACGCAAATAGGCAAGGCTCTGACCAAGGTCTTTTATGACGACCTTTATCAAAACTATAAGCTTTCAGAGTTTGATACAGATCAAATGCAGAAGTCATATATATATAAGACCGGCGCAAAGATGCTGTTGCTGGCGCTGGGCTGCGGCCTGGCGGCGGTGACGGTCGGGCTGTTTTCGGCCCGGATCAGCGCGGGGCTTTCGCGCAACATGCGCCGGGCGGTGTTTGAGCGTGTGCAGCGCTTCTCAAAGGCGGAGATTGATAAATTCAGCATAGCAAGCCTGATCACCCGCAGCACCAACGACGTGAAACAGGTGGAGGGCATCACATTGATGGGCATCCGCATGCTCGCTTTCGCGCCGGTGATGGGCGTTGGCGGGCTGATCATGGCGCTGCGCAAGAGCGTTGATCTAAGCTGGATCATCGCCCTGGCCGTGGCGGTCATGGTCATGATCCTGGTCATCGTGCTGCTGGTCGTGCTGCCCAAGTTCAAGAGCCTGCAGGCGCTGGTTGACCGGCTCAACCTGGTCGCCCGCGAAAACCTCACCGGCCTGATGGTCGTGCGCGCTTACCGAAATGAACCTTATGAGGCAAAGCGCTTTGATCGCTCGACGGGCGACCTGCGTAAGACCGAGCTTTTCATTTACCGCTCCATGGCCACGTTGATGCCCCTGATGCAGATACTCTTGCAGGGGATGACGATGTTGATCATCTGGTTTGGCGGCAAGGCGATTGAAAACTCCAGCCTGCAGCTTGGCGATATGATGGCCTTTGTGCAATACTCCATGAACATCGTGTTTTCCTTTATCTTCGTCTCCATGATGTTTGTGATGCTGCCCCGTGCCTCCGTCTCGGCCAACCGCATCAAAGAGGTGCTGGAGACCGAGGTCTCCGTCGCCGACGCGCAGGCCACCGTCGCGCTCCCCGAGGGCGGCCTCCCGGTCACCTTCGAGGACGTCCGTTTCCGCTACGCACAAGCCGAGGAGGATGTGCTCAGCGACATCAGCTTCACCGCCAGGCCCGGCGAGACCACCGCCTTCATCGGCGCAACCGGCTCCGGCAAGACGACGCTGGTCAACCTGCTCGAGCGCTTTTATGACGTTACCGGCGGCGCGATCAAAGTCGGTGGCGTGGATATCCGCGATGTTTCGCAGAGCGAGCTGCGGCGGCAGATCGGCTTTGTTCCCCAGACGCAGGTCGTGTTTTCCGGCGATATCCGTTCCAACGTCGCTTACGGCGACCCGGATATGGCGGAGGAGGCGGTTCGCGCGGCGATTGAGGCAGCGCAGGCGGCGGATTTTGTCGCCGAGACCGAGGGCGGACTGGAGGCCCATGTCGCGCAGTCCGGGGCAAACTATTCCGGCGGGCAGAAGCAACGACTTTCCATCGCTCGCGCTCTGGCGCGCAGGCCGAGGATCTATATTTTTGACGACAGCTTTTCAGCGCTGGATTATAAGACCGACGCGGCGCTGCGCAAGGCCCTGAAGCGGCAGACCGCCGAGGCTACGGTCTTCATCGTTGCCCAGCGGGTTAGCACCATTATGCAGGCCGAACAGATCATTGTGCTGGACGACGGCAAAATTGCCGGTATCGGTACGCACAAAGAATTGCTGCAATCCTGCGAAATCTACCGCGAAATTGCGGAAAGCCAGCTGAGCAAGGAGGAATTGGCATAATGGAAGAAAATAAAGCACCTCAGACACAGCAGCGGCGCGGGCAGCAAAGACGCGGTGGCGGCTTCGGCCCGCCCAGATTAGGTCCGCCCACTGAAAAAGCGAAAGATACAAAAAAAGCGCTGGCCGAGCTCCTGCGCTATCTCGCGCCCTACCGGATACAAATATTTTTCGCACTCTTTTTGACAATTGTTTCGGTTGTGTTATCCGTGCTTGGCCCCAGAATAATGGGCGACGCCACAACTTTGCTTTATGAAGGCATCATGCGCAAAATAGCCGGTGGGCAAGACGGCATCGACTTTGGCGCGGTCGCCTGGCTGATCATAAAGATGCTGATTCTCTATGGTGCAAGCACAGCGCTCTGGATCGCCGAAGGCCTGATTCTGGCCAAAGTGGCGACCACGGTCGCTTATAATCTGCGGGTAACGCTTTTGGCAAAGATTAACCGCCTGCCGATCAGTTACTTCAACCAGACCAGCCACGGCGATGTGCTTTCGCGCATCACCAACGACGTCGACACCCTCAACCAGAGCCTGAACCAAGGCATCACGCAGCTGCTCAGCAGCGTGACGATGATTGCCGGCATCTTGATTATGATGTTCATCACCAGCTGGCAGATGGCGCTGGCTGCCATCTGCGTCGTGCCGGTCATGGTGGTTGCGGTGGGCATCGTGCTGAAATTCTCGCAAAAGCATTTCAAGGCGCAGCAGGATTACCTTGGCGCGGTGAACGGCCAGGTGGAAGAGAACTACGCCGGGCACACCGTCGTCAAAGCCTACGGCGGCGAAGAGGAGACCATCAAGGCCTTCGACACCGAAAACAAGAAGCTTTACAGTGCCGCTTGGCGGGCGCAGTTCCTTTCCGGCATCATGCACCCCATCACCTCTTTTTTAGGCAACCTCAATTATGTGATTGTCTGCATCCTGGGCGCCTCCCTGGTCGCCGCACAGACGCTGAAAATCGGCGCGATCACCTCGTTCATCATGTACATTC
>JAVBOZ010000027.1:0-26659 GCA_031549985.1 Oscillospiraceae bacterium
ATTTCGATCAGCCGCTTGATATCAAACTGGGTGTCGCGGCGGAGGTCGCCCTCCACTTTCACATTGCGCTCAATGTAATCGCGGAGCTTGGAGACGTCCTCTTCCGTCAGGTCCTTCACCCTCGTATCCGGGTTCACGCCCGTCTCTGCCAGAATCTTTACGGCCGTCGTGCGCCCGATGCCGAGGATATAGGTCAAACCGATTTCCACCCGTTTATCCCTGGGAAGATCCACACCTGAAATACGCGCCATGTTCCTGATGCACCTCCTTTATTGGTTTGCCGGGTTAACCCTGGCGCTGCTTATGCTTGGGGTTTTCGCATATCACCATGATGCGCCCCTTGCGTCGGATAATCTTGCATTTTTCGCAAATCTTCTTTACGGAAGGTCTTACTTTCATCGCTGCCATTCCTTTCAGGATGCTACGCCGCCCTGCCGGGCTGCGTACCGGGCTGGTGCCCGGCGTTTGCATTATTTGCTGCGCCAGGTGATGCGCCCCCGCGTGAGATCGTAGGGACTCATTTCCACCGTGACTTTATCCCCAGGCAAAATGCGGATGTAGTTCATACGCAACTTACCGGAAATGTGCGCCAGGATCTTGTGGCCGTTCTGAAGCTCCACCTGGAAGGTTGCGTTCGGCAGTGCCTCGAGAACGATCCCCTCGACCTCAATCATATCGGACTTCGACACTTGGCATCAACCTTTCAGTTCTGGATTTTAAGCTATGGATTTTAGCTGTTGAAGGCAACCCCACCTAATATTTAATGTCCAACATCTAAAGCGCGCAGCGCTTTGCGCAACGCCTTGTTGCCGCGCAGGACCTCTTCATTCAGAGGGGGAATGCCTTGCTCCGCTTGCACATGCCTCGGATTCTTACGCTTGGGCCGCCCAAGCGGGCGCTCTTTTCCGTCGCAGAGCAGCAGCATGCCGCCCTTCTCGCCGACTACGCAGAGCAGATACCCCGCGTCACGCCCTGCCAGGGAACGCACGAGCGTACCATTGGCATGCCGCAGCGCCGCCTGTTCTTTCGCCAATGCAGACATAAACACTATCCCTCTGCCGCAGTTAGAATCACCGGCCCGTTCGGCGTAATGGCAATGGTGTGCTCAAAGTGCGCCGAAAGCGCGCCGTCCCTGGTCTTCACCGTCCAACCGTCGGGCAAGACGCGGATGCCGCTTTTGCCTTGGTTGACCATCGGCTCAATCGCCAGGGTCATGCCAGCCCGCAGCCGCAGCCCGTGCCCCGGGCTGCCGAAGTTGGGAACGCTGGGGTCTTCGTGCAGTGTCTTACCGACGCCGTGGCCGGTGTATTCCCGCACAACGCTGTAACCCTGCGCCTCGCAGTATTGCTGCACCGCCGCGCTGATGTCCCCTACCCTGCCTTCCGGCACGGCAGCAGCGATTGCCGCAAACAGTGCTGCCCGCGTGGCGTCACTGAGTCGCTGTGCGGCCTGGTCGAGTTTCCCCGCCGCAAAGGTGACGGCGGTGTCGCCCACATAGCCACGGTAGGTCGCGCCCAGATCAACGCTGACCAGGTCGCCCTCGCGCAGAACGCGCTTCTTGTCGGGAATACCGTGGATCACTTCATCATTAACCGAAATGCAGGCGCTGGCCGGGAAACCGTTATAGTGCAGAAAGGTTGGCTCTGCGCCGCATTCGGTAATGTATTCGTGCGCGATTCGATTCAGTTCCGCCGTCGTAACGCCGGGTTTGACCGCCTCGCCCACAAGCTTCAGCGCTTCAGCCGCGATTCGTCCTGCGTCACGCATCAGGGAAAGCTCGCGGGCCGTCTTTAAACTGATCATCAATCCAAAAAGCCTTTGTAGTGGCGCATCATCATCTGGCTTTCCAGCTGCTTCACCGTCTCCAGCGCGACGCCGACCATGATGATGATCGAAGTGCCGCCCATGGCGATGGACATCGTGGGGGGTTTCATTTCGCCGTAGGCGTCCGCCATCTCAGGAATGTTCCAGGCCTGAAGAACAGGCGATGAAATCAGGGTGAAGAGGATGGGGAACAGCGCCACAACGCTGAGCAGAAGCGCGCCCAACAGGGTGATGCGGCTCAGAATGCGCTTGATGTAATCCGCCGTCGGCTGGCCGGGGCGATAGCCCGGGATGGTGCCGGAATTCTTGCGGATGTTGTTGCTCATCTCGACCGGATCATACTGGATGCTCGAATAGAAATAGGCAAAGCCAATGATCAGGATGAAGTAGATGAACAAATACGCCCAGCTATCCTGTTGAAACACGCCGAAGAAGCTCTTCCAGCCGGGGGTAAGCGATGAACGGCTGATGAACATCTCAATGGTCGGCGGCAGGGAAAGGATCGAGCTGGCGAAAATGACAGGCATAACGCCGGACATGTTGACCTTGATCGGAATGTGCGTGCTCTGCCCGCCATACATTTTGCGGCCGACAACGCGTTTTGCATACTGCACCGGAATGCGGCGTTCGGCGTTGTCCATCCAGACAATAAAAGCGACAATTCCAAGCAGCCCAAAGGTTGCCAGCAGCGTCAGTGGAATATACGGCCCACCGCGCCAGATGTAGCCGACATACATGCCCAAAACGCCGGTCTCGGGGTCCACGGGGCGCTGCCAACTATAAAGCGACGTCGCCAGCTGGGGAAGGCGGGCGATGATGCCCGCGAACAGGATGATCGACACGCCGTTGCCGATGCCCTTATCGTTGATGCGCTCGCCAAGCCACATGGTCAGGCCCGCGCCGGCTGTCAGCACCAATATAATTACAAGGGCCTGCAACACGGCATCAAAACCGGTGAACAAAGAACCATCCGCATGGGTCTGCAAGAAGGTCGCGACGCCCGAGTTTCCACCCCCGCCGTTGCGCAGGTAGAAATAATAGGCGGTGGACTGCATCAGACCAAGGCCAATGGTCACATAGCGGGTGATGGCGGCAATCTTCTTGCGGCCTTCCTCGCCTTCCTTCTGCAAGCGCTCTAACGCGGGGATCGCCACCGTCAGCAGCTGCATGATGATGGAGCTGTTGATGTAAGGCGTGATGGACATGGCCAGGATCGTCGCGTAGTTGAACGCATTACCTGTCATCATGTTCAGGTAAGAAAGGAACGAGCTGTCGTTCATCGAGTCCGGGATGATGCCTCCTTCGCCGATGTTGACAAAGGGGATCGTGATGGCCGAACCGATGCGGAACACAAGCAGGATAAACGCCGTAAAGAGAATCTTTTTGCGCAGATCGGCGATCTTCCAAGCGTTGATCAACGTCTGTAGCACTTTAGTTCACCCCTTCCTTCCGCGTTAGGCACGCATGGCGCATGAAAAGAAACGTGTTCTTTTTCATACCTCATACCTCCTCCGCAGTCCCGCCGGCGGCCTCAATCTTGCTCTTGGCGGTTCCCGAGAACTTCGCTGCCTTCACGGTCAATGCCTTGGTCAGCTCGCCCTCGCCCAGAATCTTGATACCCGCCAGGGTCTTCTTCAACAGCCCAGAGGCGACCAGGGCCTCTGCGTCCACCACCGCGCCGGGTGCGAACGCGTCTTCCAGCGTCTTGAGGTTGACAATGGCATATTCGGTGCGGAAAATGTTGTTGAACCCGCGTTTGGGCAGCCGACGCGCCAAAGGCATCTGGCCACCTTCAAAGCCTGCGCCCTTCACGCCGGAGCGCGCCTTTTGGCCCTTGTGGCCGTAACCGGCCGTCTTCCCCTGGCCCGAGCCATGCCCGCGCCCTACGCGCTTGCGCTCCTTGGAGGAACCCGCTGCGGGGGAAAGATCATGCAGTCTCATTCGTTTCCACCTCCTCAATCAGGTGTGCCAGCACGCGCAGCTTGCCGCGCGTCGCCGGGGAATCCGGCTGGGTGCTGGTATCGCCGATCTTGCGCAGACCCAGCGATTGGGCGGTGGCAATCTGGTTCTTTTTGCCGCCGATCAGGCTCCCAACGAGCTTGACGGTAACAGTGCCTTCGCTTGCCATGGATACCACCCCTCCTTTTAACCTAAAATTTCGCCGACGCTCTTGCCGCGGATGGCCGCGACCTGATCGGCATTGCGCAGCTGCAACAGCCCTTGCATGGTGGCGCGCACCACGTTGCAGGGGTTATTGCTCCGCAGCGCCTTGGTGCGGATGTCACGGATGCCCACGGTTTCGACCACCGCGCGGACGGGTCCGCCCGCGATAACGCCGGTGCCGGGAGGCGCCGGCTTGAGCAGGACCTGGCCCGCTCCGAACTTGCCGATAATCTCGTGGGGGATTGTGGTGCCACGCAGCGCAATTTTAAAGAGGTTCTTCTTCGCGTCCTCGATCCCCTTGCGGATGGCGTCCGGCACTTCGCCGGATTTGCCCAGGCCGAAGCCGATGGTGCCGTTGCCGTCACCCACGACCACCAGCGCGGAGAACTTGAAAATGCGGCCGCCCTTCACCGTCTTGGATACGCGGTTGATGGCCACGACCCGTTCGGTCAGTTCAAGCCCCGCTGCATCATTCTTAGCCAACTGGATGATCCTCCTCTTCTTAGAACTTCAGGCCGCCCTCACGGGCGCCCTCCGCAAGCTGCTGCACCCGGCCCTGGTAGACGTAGCCGCCGCGGTCAAAGACCACTTCCGTGATCCCCTTATCCGCCGCGCGCTCAGCCAGCACCTTCCCGACCTTCTTCGCTGCGTCCTTGTTGCCGCCGTAGCCGTCGAAGCTCTTTTCGACGCTTGAGGCCGACGCCAGGGTGACGCCCGCGTCGTCGTCAATCAGCTGTGCGTAAATATGCTGTAGGGAACGGAAGACGTTGAGGCGGGGGCGCTCGGCGGTGCCGCAAACCTTGCCGCGCACGCGCTTATGCCGCCGCTGCCGCGCCTTGTTTGAATCCTGTTTCGCAATCATGGCGTCCTGCCTCCTTATTTACCCTTACCGGTCTTCCCTTCCTTGCGGCGGATGACCTCGTTGGCGTATTTGATCCCCTTGCCAAGATACGGCTCGGGGGGGCGCTTCTCGCGCACCTCTGCGGCAAACTGACCTACCTTTTGTTTATCCACACCACTGACGATGATTTTGTTTGGCGCCGGCACCGTCACGGTCACGCCCTCCGGCTCATCCATAATCACTTGGTGCGAATAGCCGATGTTGAGAACCAACTGGCTGCCCTGCTTCGCGGCACGGTAGCCGACGCCGTTGATCTCAAGGGTCTTTGAAAACTCCTGTGAAACGCCATAGACCATGTTGAAAAGCAGGCTCCGGCTCAGGCCGTGGAGCGCACGGTTTTGCTGTTGGTCGTCCGGGCGGCTGACGCTGAGCGTCTCGCCGTCTTTTTCAATCTTCATGCTTGGGCTGAACTGACGGCTCATCGCGCCCTTGGGGCCTTTGACCGTCACGGTGCTGCCGTCAATGGTGACGTCCACACCGGCTGGAATTGCGATCGGCAACCTTCCGATTCGGGACATGGGTCAGCACCTCCTTCTTACCAAATAAACGCCAGGACCTCGCCGCCGACGTTTTGCTTGCGGGCGGCTCTGTCTGTCATCACACCCTGCGGGGTTGAGAGAATCGCGATCCCCAGCCCACGCATTACCCTCGGGATCTCTTCACAGCCGGAATAAATGCGCAGCCCGGGTTTGGAAACCCTGCGCAGCCCGGTGATCACCTGTGATTTGTTTGGGCCGTACTTCAGCGCGATCTCAATGAGGCCCTGTTTGCCGTCGTCATGCACGCGGAAGTTCTTGATATAGCCTTCCTCCAGCAGGATTTGGGCGATGGCCTTTTTCATGTTCGACGCGGGTATTTTCACCGTATCATGCTTTGCCGAATTGGCATTGCGGATGCGGGTGAGCATATCGGCGATGGAATCCGTCACTTGCATTCTGTCGTTCCTCCTTCTAGATATTAGACATTAGATGTTAGATTTTAGATGCCGTTGACTTCAACAAAGTCTAAAATCTAAAGTCTACAGTCTAAAGTCTATTCTACCAGCTGGCCTTCTTTACGCCGGGAATCTGCCCCTTATGCGCCAACTCCCGGAAGCAGATGCGGCATACGCCGTATTTGCGCAGGTAGGCATGGGGGCGACCGCAGATGTTGCAGCGGTTATACGCACGCGAAGAGAACTTCGCGGGGCGGGATTGCCTGACTTTTTGTGATGTTTTCGCCACGTTTAGTTCCCTCCTTGCTTGGCGAACGGAGCGCCCAGCAGGCGCAGCAGCTCGCGTGCTTCTTCGTCGGTGTTGGCGGTGGTGACAAAGCAAATGTCCATTCCGCGCACCTTGTCGATCTTATCATAGTCGATTTCCGGGAAGATCAGCTGTTCTTTGACGCCCATGTTGTAATTCCCACGGCCGTCGAAGGAGTCGGGGTTGATTCCGCGAAAGTCGCGCACCCTCGGGAGCGCCAGGCTGAAGAAGCGGTCAAGGAACTCGTACATCCTCTGCCCGCGCAGCGTCACCTTGGCACCGATGGTCATGCCTTCGCGAAGCTTGAAGTTCGCCACGCTTTTTTTGGCCTTGCAAAGCACCGGCTTTTGCCCGGTGACGGCCTTGAGGTCGGCAACGATCGCGTCGAGCATCTTGGGGTTGTCCCTTGCCTCGCCGCAGGCGACGTTGACGACGATCTTCTCGAGCCTCGGGATTTGCATGACGCTTTTGTACGCAAACTTTTCCATCAGCTTCGGCGCGACGTCTTGCGCAAACTGTTCCTGTAGCCTTGCCATGTGTCATGTCCCTCCCTTATTCAAATTCTGCCAGGCAGTCGGCTTTTTTACAGGTACGCACCTTCTGCCCCTTGGCGTTGATTTTGTGCCCGGTCCGCGTGGGGCGGTGGCATTTCGGGCAGACCAGCTGCACCTTGCTGGCGTAAAGCGCGCTTTCGGCCTTCACTAAGCCGCCCTGCTGCCCCTGCTTCTTGGGTTTCACATGCTTGGTGACGATGTTGACGCCCTTGACGATCACCTTGTTCTCCTTGGGGCTGACCTCGAGCACCTCGCCGCGCTTGCCGCGGTATTTGCCGTTGATGACGACAACTTCGTCGCCGCTGCGCACATGCACTTTATTGTTCACAATGCTCATCTCTCTTCCCTCCCCGCTCACAGCACTTCCGGAGCCAGGGAGAGGATCTTGACATATTCCTTCTCGCGCAGCTCACGGGCAACAGGCCCAAAAATGCGGGTGCCCCTGGGGGTCTTGTCGTCTTTGATAATCACGGCGGCGTTTTCGTCGAAGCGAATGTACGTGCCGTCTTCGCGGCGCAGGGCGGTGGCGGTGCGAACGATCACAGCCCGAACCACGTCGCCGCGCTTGACTACGCCGCCGGGCGCCGCCTTCTTGACGGAAGCCACGATAATGTCGCCGACGCCTGCATACCTCCTGCCGGTGCCGCCCAGGACGCGGATGCACATCAGTTCCTTCGCCCCGGTGTTATCGGCAACCTTGAGGTAACTCTGCTGTTGAATCACAGTGCTTCCTCCTCTTATTTCGCTTTCTCGATGATTTCAACCAGCCGCCAATGCTTATCTTTCGAAATGGGGCGGGTTTCCATCACCTTGACCCTGTCGCCGATGCCGCACGCGTTTTCTTCGTCGTGCGCCTTGATCTTCAGCGTGCGGTTGATAATCTTCTTATACAGCGGATGCGGCGCGCGGTCTTTGACGGCCACAACGATGGTCTTATCCATCTTGTCGCTGGTCACGACACCAACCCGGGTTTTCCTGAGGTTTCTCTTATCCATATCTTGTCATAACCTCCCTTTCCTTACGAGTTGGCCCCGCGAAGCTCGAGCTCGCGCCGCACGGTCATGATGCGGGCGATGTCTTTCTTCACGGCGCTGATGCGCATCGGGTTATCGAGCTGGTTGATGGCCTGCTGAAAACGCAGCTTGAACAGCTCATCCTTCAGCGCGAGCAGCTTAGCATCCAGCTCCCCTGCGGAAAGGTCTCTGAATTCACTGGCTTTCATGCTTGATCACCACCCGTTTCTTCCTTAGTAATGAATTTGCACTTCACCGGCAGTTTCGTCGCGGCCAGGCGCATGGCTTCCCGCGCCAGATCGGCGTCGACGTCGGCGACTTCAAACAACACCCTGCCGGGTTTGACGACGGCCACCCAGTATTCCGGGGAGCCTTTGCCGGAACCCATGCGGGTCTCGGCGGGTTTTGCGGTCACGGGCTTATCGGGGAAGATCTTGATCCACACCTTGCCGCCGCGCTTGATATGGCGGGTCATGGCGATACGGGCCGCCTCAATCTGGTTGGCGGTGATCCAGCAAGGTTCCTCCGCCACAAGGCCGTAATCGCCGTAGGCAAGAAAGTTGCCGCGTGTGGCCTTCCCCTTCATCCTGCCCCGCTGCACCTTACGGCGCTTTACGCGTTTGGGTAACAGCATCAGCGTCTGCCTCCTTCCCTGCGCGGGCGGCGGTTATCCCGCAGCACCTCGCCTTTATAAAGCCAGACCTTGACGCCGATGCGGCCATAGGTGGTCTTCGCCTCGGCAAAGCCATAGTCGATGTCAGCGCGGATGGTCTGCAGGGGGATCGTCCCCTCGTGGTAATGTTCGGTGCGGGCGATTTCGGCGCCGCCCAGACGACCGGATACCTGGGTTTTGATGCCCCTGGCACCCAACTTCATGGTGCGGCCGATCGCCTGCTTCAGCGCGCGGCGGAAGCTGACGCGCTTTTCCAGCTGCGCTGCGATGCTTTCGGCCACCAACTGGGCGTTGAGGTCGGGCTGCTTGATCTCGATGATATCCAGCGAGACCTTCTTGCCTCCGAGCCTCTTTTCGCACTGTGCGCGCAGCTTCTCAATTTCGGAGCCGCCGCGGCCAATGACCATGCCGGGTTTCGCGCAATGCACTTTGATGTAGACGCGCTTGGCGTCGCGTTCGATCTCGACCTTCGGCACGCCGGCCGGAGCGAGGGTTTTCAGCAAATACCGCCGGAGGTTATAGTCCTCCACCAGGGTTTCGCCGAACACCCGGTCCTTGGCATACCAGCGGGATTCCCAGGGCTTAATCACGCCAACGCGCAGGCCTGTGGGGTTGACTTTCTGACCCATCGTTGAACCTCCTCCTTGCTTATTCCGCTTCCCTGAGAACCAGGGTGATGTGGCTTGTCTTTTTGTTGATGCGGGTGGAGCTGCCCTTGGCCCGTGTGCGCATGCGCTTGAGCGTCGGCCCGGGGCCCAGATTCGCCTCCGCCACGAACAGGCGGGCGGTGTCCATCTCGTGGTTGTTCTCCGCGTTCGCGATCGCGGAGTTGAGCAGCTTCAGCAGGGGCTCGCACGCGGCCTTGGGGGTGTATTTGAGAATGGCCTGAGCCTTCTCAACCGGCTGGTTGCGGATGAGATCCAGCACGATCTGCACCTTGCGGGGCGTGATGCGGACATAGGTCGCTTTTGCCGTTGCCTCCATGGGGGATACACTCCTTTCGACCGTTATTTCTTCGAGGTTTTGGAACCGGCGTGGCCGCGGAAGATGCGGGTGGGCGCAAATTCGCCCAGCTTGTGGCCGACCATATCCTCCGTAACATAGACCGGAACATGCTTGCGTCCGTCGTGCACCGCGAAGGTGTGGGTAACGAACTCGGGGTAAATCGTCGACGCGCGGCTCCAGGTCTTGAGCACCTGCTTCTGCCCGGCTTCGTTCATCTTCTGAACGCGCTCCAGCAGCTTCTCCTGGACAAATGGCCCGCGCTCTTGCAGTTTCGCGCTTCTGCTCATGTGTTTGTGCTCCTTTCTGAATTACTTGCCGCCGCGGCGTTTCACAATCATCTTGTTGCTTGCCTTCTTTTTGGCCCGCGTCTTATAACCCAGCGCGGGCTTGCCCCAGGGGGTCACGGGGCCGGGGCGGCCGATGGGCGATTTGCCTTCGCCGCCGCCGTGGGGGTGGTCGCAGGGGTTCATGACCGAGCCGCGTACCGTCGGACGAATGCCCAGATGACGGGTGCGCCCGGCTTTGCCGACCTTGACATTCTCGTGATCCACGTTGCCGACCTGGCCGACCGTGGCCATGCAAGCGGCGGGAACGTTGCGCAGTTCGCCCGAAGGCAGGCGCAGCAGGGCAAGTCTGCCCTCCTTGGCCATCAGCTGGGCGGAATTGCCCGCCGAGCGTACCAGCTGGCCACCGCGGCCAGGGTAAAGCTCTACGTTGTGGATCACTGTGCCGGTGGGCATGGCGCTCAGGGGCAGCGCGTTGCCGGGCTTGATGTCGGCGTCCGCGCCCGCGTAGACTGTGTCGCCCACCGATAGGCCCGCCGGGGCCAGAATGTAGCGCTTTTCGCCGTCTTCATACTTGAGCAGGGCGATGTGCGCCGAACGGTTGGGGTCATATTCCAGCGTCATCACCTGCGCGGGAATCCCGAGCTTGTTGCGCTTGAAGTCGATGAGACGGTATTTCCGGCGGTTGCCGCCGCCGCGGTGGCGCACCATGATGCGCCCTGTGTTGTTGCGCCCGGCAAACTTCTTCCGCGAAACCAGAAGGCTCTTTTCGGGCTTGACCTTCGAAAGCCCGGAGTAATCCGTAACGGACATGTTGCGCCGGGCATTGGTGGTCGGTTTATATACTCTGATGGCCATTTGGCAACCTCACTTTCTTTTGCGGCTTCGCGGGGATTGCCGTCCCCCATACATTGCCGCAGGATATGATCCGATACTACATCATGCCGTCAAAGAACTCAATGGTCTTGCTGTCTTCGGTCAAGGTGACATAGGCCTTCTTCCAATCGGAGGTATAGCCCTCAAAGCGGCCATAGCGGCGCAGCTTCCCCTTGACGTTGAGCGTGTTGACCTTCTTGACCTTCACCTTGAACAATTCCTGCACCGCCCAGGCAATCTCCACTTTATTGGCATCCCTGGCCACGGCGAAGGTATATTTCTTTTCCGGTGCGCCCAGCATGGAGGCCTCCGTAATGATGGGGCGCAGAACGATATCCTGTGCAAACTTGCTCATGCCGTTACCTCCTCATCCCCACCTGCTTCCGCAGGGGCGTAAATCTCCTCGATCCTGCCCACGGCGTCCTGAAGCAGCAGCAGCGTATCGCAGTTGAGGATGTCATAGACCGTCAGATTGTTGACAGGGGACACCTTCACGCCCTCAATGTTCCGGGCGCTGCGGTAGAGCGTGTTATCCGCGTCAGCCGAAACGATCAACGTCTTTTTGCCGGCCTTGAGCGCCTCGAGCGCCTTGGCGACCTCGCGGGTCTTGATCTCCTCCAGCGGAAGCGCGCTGAGCACCGTCAGCTCGTCGTCGCGCACCTTGGAGGAAAGAGCGCTCTTCATCGCCAGACGGCGTACCTTGCGGTTGACGTTAATGACGTAATCCCTTGGCTTGGGGCCGAAGGCGATGCCGCCGTGCGTCCACTGGGGTGAACGCGTCGAACCTTGCCGGGCACGACCCGTGCCTTTTTGCCGCCAGGGCTTCTTGCCGCCGCCTCTGACCTCGCCGCGGGTCAGGGTGGATTGGGTGCCCCTGCGCTGGGCGGCCAGATAGCTGCGCACCACCAGGTGCATCGAAGGAACATGGGGATCAATTCCAAACACGGCGTCGTTCAGCGCCAGATCGCCGACCTGCGCGCCCGCCGCATCATAAATGGTTACGTTAGGCATATATCTCTCTCCTTTCCTTGAGGCCTCAGGCCTTGGCTTCGGGCTTTGCCTTCACGCTGTTGGCAATCAGGACATAGCCGCCCTTTGGCCCCGGAACTGCGCCCTTGATGGCCAGAAGGTTGTTCTCCGCGTCCACCTTCACGACCGTGAGGTTCTGCACCGTTACGCGCACATGGCCCAGATGGCCCGGCAGTTTTTTGCCTTTATAGACGCGGGAGGGCGAGCTGCAGGCACCCAGGGAACCCTGATGCCGGCCCACCGGTCCCGTGCCGTGGCTCTCTTTCAGCGTAGCGAAATTCCAGCGCTTGACCGTGCCCGCGTATCCCTTACCCTTGCTGGTACCCACAACATCGACTTTCTGCCCCGCCGCAAAGACATCCGCCTTGAGCACGTCGCCCACCTGCACACCGTTCTGCGGGAGCTTGAATTCCTTGAGCTTGCGCTTGGGGGCCACGCCGTTCTTCTTGAAATGCCCCGCCAAAGGCTTTGTTACGCGGCTGACCTTGATATCACCAAAGCTCAGCTGCACCGCCTCGTACCCGTCGTTCGCCTGCGTCTTTAGGAAGACTACCTGGCAGGGGCCGGCTTCGATGACCGTAACCGGTACGACATTCCCCTTCTCATCAAAGATCTGGGTCATCCCCAGCTTCTTGCCGATGAGCGCTTTTTCCATGAGCCGTTTTCCTCCTTATTGGTTATTGGTTGGGCAGCCCTGCGGCCCCAACTTGACCAATGCCATCGCCAGAAAACCTGGCGCGCCGAAAAGGCGCTGGCATTTTTGCTGACTTCATTATTAGAGCTTGATTTCGATGTCCACACCGGCGGGGAGCTCCAGCCCCGAAAGGGCCTCCACCGTCTTGGCGGAGGGATGTATGATGTCGATCAGTCGCTTATGTGTGCGCTGTTCGAACTGCTCGCGGCTGTCCTTGTATTTATGCACAGCGCGCAGGATGGTGGTGATCTCTTTTTCCGTCGGCAGGGGGACGGGGCCGCTGACCTGCGCGCCGGAATTCTTTGCGGTCTCAACGATGCGTTCGGCAGCCTTATCGACCAAGCTGTGGTCGTAGCCGCGCAGACGGATGCGAATGTTGCCTTTTGCCATGTTTTCTTCACGCCTTTCTTGATGTTCGGCGACTTTCTTCCCGGTTAAAATTTCACTACACGCATCCGGGTGTTCATTTTCTTCCATAAAAATAACGGCCGTCTTTGCGACGCCGCCTTTCATGCAAGACGGTAAACATGGCTTGCCCCCGGATCGCCGAACTCTCACCCGGCAAAGTGGTTCGCCCAATTTATAAATCGGACTAGCTAAGCGAAAATTTCCCGCCTGCACAAAAGGAGCTGCGCAGCCACTGCGCGGCACCCCGGACGGCCACCTTTCGCCTCAACGCTGGCCGTGCGCACGCAAAACGCACACACATACCTGCGTATTATACTACAGGGCTTTGAAAAATGCAAGAGGTTTTTTTAGGATTTTGACGTTTTTACGAAAATATGGCAACTTGCATATAAATGCAATATTCTGGGCGCAGAAATAACATTTTCATCCGCCCGCATAACCGCGCCGCGCGCTGCCCATACTTCGGCTGAGGGCAAGATGCAAAGCCCGAACCGAAAGGAAGATCAAAATGTTTCAGAACTTACATAGCCCGGCGGATCACAGGGCACGGCGGCGACGCTTGCTGCGCAGGGTTGCGCTCTTTGCGCTTTGCGCTTTTTTGGGGAGTCTAGGCAGCTTTCAGGTACGCTGCGCCGGCATACGCCGCGAAGTGCTGCGCCTGCACGTCATCGCCAATTCCGACAGTCAGAAAGACCAGAGCGCAAAACTCGCCGTCCGCGACGCCATTTTGGCCGAAGGAGCCGATCTTTTTGGCGGCAACACCAGCGCCGCTGAGGCCGAGGCCGCTTTGGAGCCTCGAAAAGCGGAGCTGGCCGCCTGCGCCCGTAAAGTGCTGCGTGCGCACGGCCTAACATACGATGTCTCCATCGTCATTGGCGTTGAATATTTCAATACCCGCAGCTACGACGAAATCACCCTGCCCGCCGGGCGCTATCACGCGGTACGGGTCATCCTTGGCGAAGGCAAAGGGCAGAACTGGTGGTGCGTGATGTTCCCGCCGCTCTGCCTGCCTGCGGCGGAACGTAAGTCGCCAGCCGTCAAACTGGACGCCGTTCTTACCAATGGGCAGGTGCGCGTAGTGCGCAGCAACCCAAAATTCGAGATTCGCTTTAAGGTCGTCGAGCTTTGGGAGGGGTTTTTGAACCGCCTGCGGCGGGGCTAGGCGCACCTGCGGTGGGCTGGTCGGCTGTGCACCTGCGGTGGACTAGGCGGCTGTGCCGCAAAGGACTGGTACTATTCCTTGATAAAAAGCGTCTTTCGTTCCTTTATCGTAGTCGCATAAATTTGCTGTTCCCCCTAATACTATCCCTCTATCACACAAAAGACAAAATGCAGTGACACACATCATCGTATCGTTGCCTGCGGGCGGGTAGATAGGTAGGGGCGGCGTCAGGCCGCCCGCAAGCAAGCTGAAACAATCCTATATTGTAACCGCAGCAGCCCCCGCGCCTGCGCCATCCCCCAGCGCCTTGCGCACCTGGGCAAAGTTCGCGCCGATCCCCTGCATAAACAGGCCAATGTCGGAATTCCAGACGATGATGTTCATGCCCAGCTCCGCCCAGCGCACTTGCGCATTGATATCCCCGCTGCTGTGGTTGCCCACGGCGACGCCCCTTGCCCGGCAGGTCTTAATGATCTTCGTAACGTATTCCTCAAACAGCGGGTGATCGTATTCTTCCGGGATGCCCAGGTTGATCGAAAGGTCGTGCGGCCCGATCAGCACGCCGTCAACACCCGGCAGCAACAGCTCGTCCAAATGATCGGCGGCGCGGCGGCTCTCGATGTTGAGGAACAGCAACCGCCCGTCGTTGTATTTTTCAAGGTAATCGCGCTCTTTTTCAGAAAGCTCAACCGTGCCGTCCAGCACCCCGCGCAGCCGCTCGCCTTTCAGCGGGCGGTATTTAACGCCCCCGATCAGGGCTTTGACCTCTTCCACGGTCTCGATATAGGGCGCGATGACGCCCGCCGCGCCGTGCTCCATTGCGTGAAAGATTTCCTGCCGCGTACAATCCGGAATGCGCAGGATGGTGGTCAACCCTGCGGCGCGGTAACATTGCAGCATCCAGGCCCGCGCCTGCGGATCCATGGGGATGTGCTCGGAATCCAGAAAGACAAAATCAAGCCCTGCCTTGGGCAGCTCCGCCGCCCATTTAGGCGAGGGCGAGGCAATCAGGGTTCCATAGACTCGCCGCCCCGCCCGCAAGGCGGCTTTCAAATCGTGGCTGTTCATTGGGGCCCCCTTAGGTTTGTTTGTTTATGCAACCTTAAAATATAACATGCGGGGGGCGAACCCGCCGCCCCCCGCAAACGCCAAACGATCAATTATGCCTTTTGTTTCGCTTCGCGTGGAGCCGTAAACTGAAATGCGGCCGTCCACGCGGCAATGGCCCCGCAGATCACCAACATCAGCGAAACCGCGCCGGAAAAACGCACCATCAGCACCTCCGGATGCACGAAAGCACCGAGGATCGAGGTCAGGGTGTTTTCGCCTAACAATTGCATCAGTTCAAAACCGGGAGCCATCACGCGCCCGGCAAACTTGCCCAAGCTGATGTATGCACCAATGATCAGCGCCGCGCTCACCCCACAGAGGATCAGCACCGGCAGTTTTTTGTTGCTCACGGCCGCGATGACCGCGATGGCCACCAACACCAGCGCCGCCAGCGCGAGCAAAACGCCGGCAACGATGGCAGGGCGCAACAACAGCAGGTGTTCGCTCGGCGTTCCGCCGCCATCAAAGCGTATGACGCCATTGAAGATACCGCCGGGGGCGAAGTCGGCGATGCTGAAGCTGTCGCCCCAAAGAAAGTCGCCCATGCCCGGATCCACTCGAATATAGAGCAGCCCGTTAAAATAGAGGTTCGGCAGAACCGCCAGTGCCATCAATACCGTCACTGCGCGGTTGATGATCCGGCCTGTTTTGCTCATCAAGATCGCTTCCCTTCCTGTGAATTCTTTTAATACTATTTCTCAATCAAACGATAGACAAAATTGCAATGGCGGCACATCATCGTAGCGTTGTAGGGACGACCGTCCCCGGTCGCCTGCTGGTAAACGGGTATCTTTGTTCACTCGTTCTATTGTTTAATCAAGGAATAGTTTAAGGAATCCATTAATGTATTTTTTTCAGCCACCTAAAGCGGGGGAAATTCTCCAACTTGAGCACACCCGCCGCAAAGGCAAAGGATACAAGGAATAAAACAATCGGCTCCATCATCGGAGTGCGAAAAAGGGCAGCCGCTGTGGTGTTTACCCCCGATATGGCTCGAATACCCAAAATAATAAATCCGTGCGAATAATAGATCAACGCGCTCGCGCTGCGCAAAAAAGGATATGCCGGGCGTTCTTTCGTCCATAGCCGCGCAAACACGCGCATCAGAAAATAACATACCAACGGTAGCGTAACTAAAAGCTCGGCGCTCAATTTCCAGAAAGAATACTGGGCAATCACTTCGCCAAAGAACAGCAGGAGAGACGTCACAAGCCCTGCCAAATCGCTTCGGCTGGGACGATCCGCCGACGTCAACGACTTTCCGCCGAGCACATCCCGCTCCGCCATCCAGGCGCCTAGTGAAACAAACGGAATTCCCCAGAACCAGTGTAAATCCAGCAACGAAAGCGCGCGGCTCGGGAACCCCCAGAGCACACGCATAAGGATGGGCGAGCTCAGGCAGAATTGATATGATTCGCTCAGCAGCAACGGTATGTAGAGCAATAACGCCAGGACCAAAACCACCCATCTACGCATACGCCGCGCAAGCAGATAATATATCACCACAGCTACCAGCAAGGCGACAAGAAACCAAAGATTACCAAGTAACTTTGAAACATTGGCAAGGCCAAGCAACGGGGTTAGGGACGCCCACCAAGCAGCAATCTCCGGCCATCTGACAAATAATATGTACAGCGGCAGCCATAGTACGCACAGCAAGGCTACCTTGCCCATGTACGCGCGCACCCTCCGCCTATCCTGCGGGCAATGAAGGCGCGGCGCGGGTATCTTGAGGAAGAGAAAATAGCCCGCCATGCTAAAAAACATGGGTACAGCCAGACGCGGCAAAGTGCTGCGCACCATATGCTCCAACAGGGGATTGCCTATTTGCAGCGAGGTGTGCAGCGTAATCACAAAAAATGCAAGCACAATCCGCAGAACGTCGAACCCGCCCTGTTTTTGCTTTTCCATATCGCTTCCCTTCCAGTAAGTCAGGTCAATTGAACTGCGAAGGATGCCGCGTGAAAAAGTCAATGCGGGGTTCGAGGAACTTCAGCACGTGGTTGGTTCCGGCGAAGAACGTAAGCGGCTCAAAAATATATTTCCAGTCCCATATGCGCGCGTCAACCCCAAGGTATTCACGTATTTTCTCGCAGCCTTCCGGCGTAACCGGATGCAGCAGCGCGGCGGCGGTTCTGACAACATGAAAGCTATCCGCCAGCAGCTGCGTTATAACCTCCGCGTCATCGCTCCGGCTGCGGACCGCCCAGTCTTTGCTCGCGTCCCTGAGGTAAATATTCAGCAGTTCAAATGTCTTGTCAAAAGAGATCGCCGCCATCAGCCGTTCGTATTCCAGTATCGTTTTATCCGCACGTTCTTTAACCTGCGCGCCCACCGCGCGGGCGGGCAGACGGCCTTCGTTGTGCTTCTGAACTGTATAAAAACAGGAGCGAACAAGGCGGTTGAATACGTTGGTGACCAAATTGCCTTCGTTCAAAACGGTGTCAAAGCCCTCGCCGCTCTTCAGCAGCGCCTTGGGTTCGAAACCCACGCTGCGTTCGCTCAGGCTCGCGTTCATGAAATGCAGTCGCAACTGCTCCACGGTATAATGGTCAAGCAGTTCGGCAGCCTTGGGCGGTTTGACCGCGCTGCTGCTGGAAGCCTTTGTTTTGCCCAAAAGGATATGGCGGTTCGGCACCACAAGAGGCAGGCGATACCCCTCGTTCAGCGCCATAAACATGCCCATCTCGGCGATGCCGTAAAAATAGATGTTGTCTTCGCCGATGAACTGGTAGACCTTCGCGTCGTCCGACTTCCACCAGTCCTCCCACTTTGTGCCGTCCGCGCCGTCGCCCAGAACGGTCTTTGTAAACGAAATCGGCGCCCAGAGCGATTCGGGCCAGACCCAGAAGGTCAGTCCCTTAACGCCGTCTTTTTCGGGCACCGGAACGCCCCAGTTGACGTTGCCCGAAAGCCGGAAGGGCACCAGCGTCTTACCCGTGCGAAACCTGATCTCGTTCTTCGCCAGGGCGGCGGCCGCTTTTTCTCTGGCCGCAAGATCTTCAAATTCCAGCGCGAACGATGCCTTTTGCTCGTCCTCAATCACGGTATAGGGCGGCATTTCCGATATGCCTTTGATTTCATCCGCAAGCTCCTTCTTGACGTAGATGGACGGCTTGCGCAAAAATTCCCGGATGACCAGGAGTAGCGTCTTGCGGCAGGCGGGGTCTTTCGCCCATTCATCCAGCAAGTCCTTCAATTTTTCGTCATATGCGGGCAGGTCGAAGAACCAATTGTCAACCGGCACCCGATCCGGCGTCTTCCCCGAAAGGACGCTGACCGGCGCGATCAGCTCGTCCGGGCTATACTGGTGCCCCAGCGAGCACTCGTCGGCGTAAGCGTTTTCGGATTTGCAGCCCTGAATCGGGCAGCGCCCCCGAACCTGACGGCCGTTGAGGTAGACGCCTTTTTCCGCGTCAAAGAACTGCGTCGTCCGCTCCAGCTTCAAGAAGCCGTTCGCGTAAAGCCGCTCGAAAACTTCCGCTGAAAGGGCGGCGTGTATCTCCCCCGCCTCACCCAGCGCCGAACCGGCGTAGATATCAAGCGAAATCTGGTATTGTTCGAGTATCTCCTTCTGGGTCATGTGGTTCCGCCCGACAAAGTCTGTCACGCTACCGGTGAACCCTTCGGCCACCGCCCGTTCGTAGCCAAGCTCAACGCCGGCCCCGTAGCAGTCGATGCCCGAAACAAACAGAACGTTTTCCGCACCGATGCGGTCGCGCAGGAATCGCGCGAATATGTCTGCGTGAATGAAATATCCGCCGACATGATGGAAGTAGAGTTCCTTTTCGCCGTAGGGCATGCCACCGGTGATGACCGCCCTTTTGGGAAATTGTGGTCTGGCCGATTCAATTTCATTCATATGCGTTTTCTCCTTACAGAATAGTAGACAATACGTGTCACAAGCCTAAGCACGAAAAACGCATGGGTTCCGATCCCTCGCCCATCATGTTCAAGGTAAAGGGAACCTTGATCTCCGGCCTGGTTTGGCCCTCAAAGGGGCTAAATCTGCGGCGGCAAGAGCGTCGGCTCCAACATGCAAATTGAGACTCCACGGCGTTGCGTACCATCTCAGACGGCATAAATCCATCTATACAAATTCGCAAAGAACTTGCCGCCCGTATAAATCATCAGCGCCAAAGGTAAGCCCATCGCCCGCAAAACTAGTTCAGGAAGAACGCCCGGACCCACCAGATTATACACAGCCCGCCATGCATCTCCGAATGAATAGTTGCAGAAAACCTTCGTGTCACACCACGTATATATGCGCATGCTGTCCGTAAAATAGTACGCCTCCAAGCGGTAAATTCTCGACATCAACGGTGACGGATAGCTTCCGACCACATCAAGGACCAACGAGTCCTCCAATCGCGCGTCCGTCTCCTCCTCAATGGGGTAGTACTCTACGTCTTCGGCGAACGAAGTCCCGGCCTGCCAATCCGTAGCATACCATTGATAATAAAGCTCGGCCTCAACGCCTTCGGGTAGTTTCACCTCCGCCTCAAGCACAACGCTTCCGCCGGTCTGCGCAACGGTGATTACCGGCAGCTCTTTGGTGAAGATGGGGTAGGCCAGATCATCCTCCTCCGCCGCCAGCGCGGGCAGCGCAAGGGCAAGAGTCATCGCAAGGGCCAGCAGGATGGCAAGCAGGCGTTTTGTCTGTTTCATGTAGGTCTTCCTTTCGTCAGTGGGTTATAATAGCGCCGCAGCCGCGGCCTGTAACCTTCCCCGCACCCGTTCGGCCCCGAGCACCCGCATCACGGCCCAGAGGTCGGGGGTGTTCTCCCGCCCGGTCACCGCCAGGCGGATCACGCCGGAAACGTCGCCCACATGCCCCTTCCAGTTCTGCGGCTCCGCCTTGTATGCCTTGACATCCGGGCAAAAACCAAGCTGCGCACAAATTCCCTTGATTCCGGCAAACCAAGCGTCTTTGTCCTCCGCCGGGTCATAGGCAGCCAGATAGGCCGTCAAAACGGCGGCGGCGTCCGAAGGGGTCATTCCCTCCGGCAACGCACCTGTCGGCGCAAACAGCGCGTCGTAAAAATAGGCGAAGGTCTCGGCGACCTGATCCCATCGAACCAAATCCTTGCGGGGCTTTTTGCCGCCCCGGTCGATGCCGAACATCGCCTTGGCGTAGCCTTCATCCGCCGCCAGCAGCGCAGCCAGCGCGGGGTCATATGTATTTGCCCAGGCCAGAGCCGCGGCGCAAACCTCGCTGGCGGACATTCGCGAAATCACGGTCTTGCTCACGTCCTCCAGCTTGGGCCAGTCAAACAGCGCGCCACTGGCGCTGAGCTTCTTCAGCTGAAAGGGATAATCGCTCAGAGGAACCATCGGGTTCGCTCTGCGCCAATCCTCAAACCCGGAGTTCTGGATGGTCATCAGGTATTCCAATACGCTCTCGCGCGGGTATCCCCGCTCAATAAACCACGAGACAGCGGCCTCCGGATCTTTGCGCTTGCTGATCTTGCGCTTGCCCCCGGTTTCGGGATCCTCCTTCATCAGCAGGGCTGTATGCGCGTATTTCGGGGCCTTAAACCCGCAGGCGCGGAACAGCGCGATGTGCAGCGGCAAGCTGGCCAGCCATTCGTCGCCGCGAATCACCTGGGTCACGCGCATCAGGTGGTCGTCCACCGCGTGGGCAAAGTGATAGGTCGGTATGCCGTCGGTCTTGAGCAGCACGGCGTCCATGGTGTTTTCCGGCATTTCAAGCTTGCCGCGAATGAGGTCTTGCACCGTGATCTTGCGACTCTCGTCACCGTCGGAGCGCAGGCGCAGCGTCCAGGGTTCGCCCGCTCCGGCGCGGCGCAGCTGTTCTGCCAAAGGCAGGTCGCGGCAGCGCGCCCATTTGCCGTAATACCCCTTGTTGACCCCCTGCGCCGCCTGGGTCTCCCGCAGCTCGTCCAGCATTTCGGCGGAGCAAAAGCAGGGGTAAGCCAGGCCCTGTTCGACCAGGCGTTTGGCAAAGGCGTGGTAGATCGGAGCGCGTTTGCTCTGGGTATAGGGGCCGTACGCGCCCGCTTCTTGCCCATAGCCAACAACGCCCTCGCTCGGCAGCAGGCCGAAAGAGGCCAGGTCATCGACCAGCCCACCGACGCCGTTAGCCACCTCGCGCTTTTTGTCGGTATCTTCGATACGCAGGAAAAACGCCCCGCCGCTCCGTACGGCTGTCAGCTGATCGGTCAGCGCGCCGAAGAGGCCGCCTATATGTAAATACCCCGTCGGGCTGGGCGAAAAGCGCGTGACCGCCGCACCCTCCGGCAGATCACGAAGCGGATATTTCGCTTCCATCTCCTCCGGGCTGGGCGTATTGGCGGGGAAAAGCGCGGCCGCCAGCAGCGCCGCGCCGTTGGCCCCTTCGTCAGGCGCACATTTGCACATTGGCATTTCCTCCAAAAAGGTTTTCACCGAAGTTTGCACCGGGGACTTGCCCAGATGTAGCGGTTTCACGCCGTGTTATCCACACTATCCACCAAGTTATCCACCGGTTTCTGTCAATTTACCATGCGCTGGGAGAAAAAAACGGTTCCTCTGCCAAGTTTTCACAGATAATTTTTGTATTATTTTGCCGAAGGCGGATTTGCCTCATGCAGGCCGCCTGTCAGGCGTATGCTTCCGTCCGCCTCAAAGTGTGCGATGACCCCGTTCTCGCGCGCAGTGGAGTAATACGGAGCGCGGGCAACCATGGTCAGGTTCCATTTCACGTTGGGATACACCTGCCCCAGCCCGTTGGTGACGATCGCCAGCTTGGGCTGCAGCGCCCGCAAAAGATCTACCGAATTGCTCAGAGCGTATCCGTGGTGAGGGAGCTTCAGTAAATCCACGCGCCCCACCTGCCTGCCAATCTGCTTTTCAAGGCCATGGATGTTGGTTATATCCGCAGTCAGCAGGGCACGCGCGCCGTTGACACTGACCAAAGTGCAGATGGAGTTGTCGTTCTCACCCTTGGCCTTCGGAT
This sequence comes from Oscillospiraceae bacterium, assembly GCA_031549985.1. Classification (GTDB taxonomy): domain Bacteria; phylum Bacillota; class Clostridia; order Oscillospirales; family Acutalibacteraceae; genus WRMQ01. The sequence goes on from JAVBOZ010000027.1 coordinate 21,896, forward strand.
TTTCGTAGCTGTCAATGTTCAAAAATTGCAGGCGCATTGAACCCAGTGAAAAGGTTTCGGCGGGCAGCGCCTCTGAAATAGGGAATGCCCGCGCTTGCGCCGCCGCGACCAGTCGCTGGCGCAGCTCCTGCATCTGCCAGCCCGCTGAGCCGCGTTTGAATGTGCCTCTTTGTTCGGTCGGGCGAAAATACGCCAGCGCAACCTCGACACCCGGGTCGGATAATATGCGCGCAAATCCGCCCGCATGGTCATAATGGTAGTGGGTGCAGAGCACAAAGTCCAGGCGAGCCACGCCATCCGGCCCGGCGGCAACTTTCTTGAGGTAGGCCAGCACCCGTGCCTCGCAGCCCGGCCGCCGGGCGGCGGCCACCGGGTGGTCGCTACCCCAGCCGCTGTCAATCAGTGCGAAATGCCCGTCGCTTTCCAGCAGGATGGCGTCAGAATTTTCAGTATTCAAAAAGTGGATGCGGTTCCCCTGCCCCTGCCCGGCAAAAGCAAAGTCTTCCGCTCCAACAACATATCGCTTTTCATAATGGTTGAAACACAGCACGGTCACAATGTCCAGCAAGAATACGCTGAACATAATGGTCATGATGACGACCGTCGCAATTTTGGCCGCCGGCACCGGAGCATGATGCCCTCGCCGGGTGCCGCGTTCCGTTTTACTGCTGCCGCTCTCGGAGCTATGGCTCAAAATTCTGATGCCCCCAAATCAATTCCTGCAAGCAGGCGTTGCAATTCCGCGACCTCTTCACTGTTGAGCGTGACGCCCTTGCCCATCTTTTCATGTTCCGGCGCCCATTCCCGAATGTCATACTTCGGTTCGCGCCCGTTCCAGCTGATCAGGTTCAGCTCCTTCGTCCACCCGCGCGGGGTCTCAGACAGCACACCAAGCTCCTCCACGATCTCATAAGTAAATTCCGCCATATGCCGCATCCTTTCATTACTTTACATTTTAACTGGGAAGTGGGGGCAGACCGTTGCCGGGCCTGCCTCCACTAAATGGTATGATAGCGCCTGATGGGGGGTTACTCAAATTTTTCACTTTCCACGATTCCGCGTGATCATCAAAAATGATCTGATATCGCTGTTAGTTTACCCCGTATATTGCACTTGATACACCGCCAGCATGCCCATGTGCCCGCTGCCGTTCGAAGCGCTGACCAGCGAGGCCCCTTCCATAAAGCCGTCGGAGGAAGGGGAGCTGCCCACAAACGCGAAGTTGCGCCCCTTGGCCGCGGCACCGTAAATCGCATCCATCCCCGAGCCGCCGACCAGGAAAGATTTCACCGGCGTGCCGTTTTCGCGCAGCAGCCAGACGCAGCCGTCATTGTCGCCGCCGTGGGTGGAATTCATCCAGTCGTGCACAAACACCTGTTGCTCCGCGAGCGGCCTGACGATGCCGGTGACGACAAAGCCACCTTCAACCGCCGCAACAGATGTGGCCTCATCGTCCGTCACATCCCCAAGCGAGCGGATCCACGCCACGGAACCGTCACGGTTATAGCGCAGCGCGACGGCGTCACGCACGCCCAAACGCCCAAAGCCCGCGCTGGTAATGCTCGCAAAGCTGCCCATACCGTAAGATTGCAGGGCGATAGACCCTACGGCAACCACGCCGCCGCCCGAAACCGGCGCCAGCCCGGTGATGGCTTCCTTGCCGTTGCTGGCAAAGGGCTTGAGCCAATGGGCCTCCAAATCCTTGCTGAAACGGATCACCAGACCGTTCTCCATCGCATAATCGCGCATCATGGAAAAATCATAGTCGGTGGCCGAGGTGCGAATTGCCGCATATACGTCCCCGTTCGAAGCATCCACAGCCAGCGCGGCAAAGGAGCTGAATACAGTGCCATACATTACGCGCTTGCGAAAGACGTTGCCGTCTTTATCCATCTTGATGGCAATCGCCTTATAGGTATCAACCTCATAGGTGCCGCCGGTGCCGGTCTGGGTCAACTTGCCGGGCAGGCCCTCAAAGTCGCCGTCAGACGAAACGGCATAACCGCCGATCATGAAACCGCCATCCGGCGTCGCCGCGACGGATTCAAACGCATCCCCAAGGCTGCCCTGGAAGGACTTCATCCAGACTTTTTCGCCGTTGCCCTTGAGCTTCAAAAACACGGCGTCGGTATCTGCACCGTTATGGGTGGGGCATTCGAGATTGGTGGCGGCGGTGTTGCCGGCTGCGATGATGCTGCCGTCTTTCAGAACGGTGATGGCCGTCAACTGAAAATCCGCATTGCCGCCGAAGTACTTCGTCCATTCAGCCTTCCCCTCAGGGCTATATTGAATAATAGCCGTAGCCCAGCCTGTATATCCGGAGGGGACGTTGGACGCGCCGCTATCCACCAAGGCCGCAACGACATAGCCGCCGTTCGCGGTGGGCGCGACAGCCCGGAAGCGTGTATGGCCGTCGGCGCTGCCGAAGGTGGAAAGCTTGGTCCGCTGCGTTCCCGCCGGAACGGGGTCAGGCTTTGCCGGAGCCTGCGTTGGGTCGGCCAGACTCAGGTTGCCGCCGCCGATGGTCTCGGCCACACCCGGGTTGACCTTGTCGCCCGAACCGCCGTTGTTCTGAGCGGCGGTGGTCTTCGCGTTGTTCTGCGTCTGCCCGCCGCCGGTCGTGTAGCTTGCGTTGACCTTGGTCGTCCCTGCCTGGGTCTGCGAGGGCTGGGTCGCCGCAGGCGGATAGTGAACCGAACCGTCTTTTTGAATGGATACATCCACCCCGGTGTCTTGTTTGACCTTGTCTTCAACCAGGGCGCGCTCCTCGTCCGTCAGGGCGGAAAGATCCTTGCCGTCCCAAAGGGCAACCGTCTGCCCGCCGGGTATGGACTGGCTTTGTCGCCTCGCGTTTACTGCGGCCATGGCGATTTGCTGCAGCTGTTCCTGGCTCAGAGTCTGCTGCGTCGGTTGCGTGACGGGAGGTTCCGTCAGTTCGCCGTTGGTGATGACGGGATTCCAACCTTTGTTGGAAGCGTCCACCGGCTCGGCCGGGCCCGTGACCTCAGGCGATTCCTCCTTATTGGGTTTGCACGCGGCAAACAGACTCACCACCAGTGTGAGCGCAAGCAATGCCGCGAATACCTTCCGAAGGTTCCCCTTCAATTCCTGCTTCGTGGTTTTCATGGCGCTTACCTTCCTTCCCTTTCCTTAATATTAAAAGGCGCCACTTACATTTTAGCACATCCGCACGGGATTTGCAACGGCTTTTTTTCGCCTGTTCCAATTGATGGCATCGCCAAAAAGTGTTGTATTTTCACGTTTATAAAAAACCAGGCCCCCCAACCGTAAAAAATCACTCACGATTGGGGGGCTAACGCATATTCAAAAGAAAACTTCGTTATTCTTTCTCGTTCAGGCAGGCAATACCCGGCAGTTCCTTGCCCTCAAGGAACTCCAGCGACGCGCCGCCACCGGTGGAGATGTGGCTCATCTTGGGCGCGAAGCCGAGCTTTTGCACCGCCGCCGCCGAATCCCCGCCGCCAATGATAGAGATGCCGCCGTTTTCGGCTACCGCCGTCGCAACCGCCACGGTGCCCAGGGCAAAGCGCGGGAATTCGAACACGCCCATGGGGCCGTTCCAGATCACCGTGCCGCTGCCCTTGATCGCTTCGGCAAAGATTTCGCGGGTCTTCTCGCCGATGTCCAGGCCCATCCAGTCCGTTGGAATCTCCCCGGCGGGCACTGTCTTCGCTTCGGTCTCGGCGTCAAACGCCCTGCCCACAACGGTATCAACCGGCAGAAGGAAGCGCACGCCCTTTTCCTCCGCCTTTTTAAGCAGAGCCAGAGCCATCTCGAATTTTTCCGGCTCACAGAGGGAATTGCCCACCGAAAAGCCCTGCGCGGCGGAAAAGGTATAGGCCATGCCGCCGCCGACGATGAGGGCATCGACCTTATCCAGAAGGTTGCTGATCACGCCGATTTTATCCGATACCTTCGCGCCGCCGAGGATCGCCGTCAGGGGGCGTTTGGGGTCTTCCAGCGCGCCGCCCATGAACTGGATCTCCTTGCGAATCAGGTAACCACAGACCGCCGGAAGGTAATCAGCGACGCCCACGGTAGAGGAATGCGCCCGGTGCGCCGAGCCGAATGCGTCGTTGACGAAGACATCCGCCAGCGCCGCAAACCGGCGCGAAAGTTCCGGATCATTCTTGGTCTCACCTTTTTCAAAGCGCACGTTTTCAAGCAGCATCACCTCGCCGGGCTGCAACGCGGCGGCAAGGGCCTGCGCACTTTCGCCGACCACGTCGGCGGCCATTTTGACGTCACGCCGCAACAGTTCGCCCAAGCGGGCGGCCACCGGCGCCAGCGAAAACGCGGGGTCGGGTCCATCTTTTGGCCTGCCAAGGTGAGAGCAGAGAATGACTTTCGCGCCCTGGGCGATGAGGTATTCCACTGTGGGGAGCGAAGCGACGATGCGCTTGTCGCTGGTAATCTTCGCGCCGTCGAGCGGCACGTTGAAGTCGCAGCGCACCAATACGCGCTTGCCCTTGAGGTCGATATCTTCGAGGGATTTCTTGTTCAATACGTTCATATGGCCAATGTTCCTTCTTTCATTGATTCTGTTGAATGATAAACTGTGGCAGGAAAATTATAGCTTACACAGGGGAAAATGTCAAGAAAAGAAATGCGCGAAACACATTCGGCACCAGCACCCGGCATACAGAATCGTATCGTTGCCTGCGGGCGGGCGGCCGCCCGCCCCACGCCCGGGGCCCCCCAGGGGGGGGGGGGGGCGGCCGCCCCCCCCGTAGCCCCGCGTAG
>JAVBOZ010000131.1:0-2882 GCA_031549985.1 Oscillospiraceae bacterium
AAGACCAGCAGTAAGGCGGTGGCAAAAGAAGCCGTCAATTCATAAAACAGCCGCAGCGGATGCCGTTGGGGGATCGGTTCGGGCTCTGTCCGCAGGGGAACCCAGTATTCCTGCACCGGACGCATCGCCGACTCCTTTCACGCCTGCGGCGGGCTGATCGCTCCGCGCTGCTGTGGCGGCTGGCTTAATACTACCCCTTGGTAAAAATCCTTGCATCGTTCCGGTCTTTCGTTTGTACCGCGTTGTTACGCCCTTGACAGGCACCAGCCTGCCTGCGTCCTCTGCCTGGCGGTACAAACGAAATCCTCGAAACGCTTGCAACGCTTTTTATCAAGGAATAGTATAAGATTCTTGCAAATATACCCAAAACCTGTAGAGATGGCTGCATACCGCCTCTACAGGTTTGCGCAATGAATTCACGAATTCGTTAACAAATAAAACGAAAAGCAACGCTGCGAACCTTACCGCAATTTTGTCTTGACCTTGGCGGCCTTGCCCACGCGGTCGCGCAGGTAATAAAGCTTCGCGCGGCGCACCTTGCCCAGGCGCACCAGTTCCACCTTTACGACATTGGGAGCGTGCAGCGGGAAGACGCGTTCGACGCCGACGCCGTAAGAGACACGGCGGACGGTGAAGGTTTCGGCTACGCCTGAACCCTTGCGGGCGATGACGGTACCCTCAAACACCTGCACGCGCTCGCGCTCGCCTTCGCGGATCTTCACATGCACCTTGACGGTGGAGCCGATCTCGATTTCGGGCGGGTTATCCTTAAGGGAATCCTTGGCGACGCTTAGCAGGGCGGAATACGCGCACTGCGGGTTGAGTTGGATCAGTTGTTCTGCTTTGGCTGCGTTCATGTTGACCTCCGTAATAATCGATTGTTCGTGCGCGCTGCGCGGCAGAGGAACAAAAGTAATATAAAGTGAATGTTATTTCTCCGCCGGGGCATTGCGGTTGAAGCGCCGATTGAAGCGATCAACGCGCCCGCCGGTATCGACCAGATGCTGCTTGCCCGTGAAGAACGGGTGGCACTTGGAACAGATATCGACGCGCAGGGCCGCCTTGGTGGACTGGGTCTCGAAGGTCTCGCCGCAGGCGCAGCGCACGACCGTCTTCTCATATTTGGGATGGATTTTTTCTTTCATGATGACACCCTCCGTTCAGGTTTACTGGATCATCTTCGCCACTTCGGAGGCGAAGTCGTCTTCTTTTTTCTGCATGTTTTCGCCCTTGACGTAGCGGACAAAGCCAAGCGCTTCGACAGCCGCGCCCAGCTCTTTGGCGGTGTTCTTGATATACTGGCCCACGGAAATGTCGCCGTCCTTCACATAGGGCTGTTCGAGCAGGCAGACTTCCTTGAAGTATTTGGCTAATTTGCCCTGCACGATGCCCGCCAAGACCTTCTCGGGCTTGCCGGCCATCTTGGGGTCATCGGCCATTTGCGCCAGAAGGATCTGCTTTTCATGCTCAATCACTTCGGCGGGAACAGCACTTTCGTTGAGGTAAAGGGGGCTCATGGCCGCCGTCTGCATGGCGACGTTCTTGCCCATTTCCTTGAAAGCGTCAGTGGCGGCGATGGCGGCGTCGGTCGCAAACTCCACCAGAACGCCCATAGAGCCGCCGCCGTGGACGTAGCTTGCCACATCGCCCACGATGCGGGTGAAACGGCGTATACTCAGGTTTTCGCCGATCGCCAGCACTTTTTCCTGCCGCATCTCTTCGACGGTTCGCTCACTGCCGCTCAGCTGCATCGTCAACAGCGCCGCCACGTCGGCGGGGTCCTGCTCGGCGATGGTCTTTGCGATATCGGCCACAAAGGCCCGGAAATCGGCGTTCTTGCCGACAAAATCGGTCTCGCTATTGACTTCAACCAGCACGGCGACCTTGGTCGCCTCGTCATAGCTGGCAAACACCACGCCCTCGGCGGTGATCCGCCCGGCCTTTTTGGTTGCTGCGGCCAGGCCGCGCTCGCGCAGGATATCAACGGCGCGGTCGAAATCGCCGTCCGCTTCGGTCAGCGCCTTCTTGCAGTCCATCATGCCTACGCCGGTCTTCTCGCGCAGCGACTGCACGTCTTTCGCTGTAAATGCCATATTTATCTCCCGTCTATAACAGATTGAGTGTGGGCAGCGTCAATCACGATGCCGCCCCTTGAATAAAGCCGGAACGCAAACAATCCGGCGGCGCTTGATCCAAGTCTTTTAAAAAGAAACAACCTCGGCGGCTTCCTCATTCATCTGCTCACCCTGGCGGCCCTCGAGGACGGCGTCAGCCATCACGGAGGAGATCAGCCGGACGGCACGGATGGCGTCGTCGTTGCCCGGGCTGATATAATCGATTTCGTCCGGATCGCAGTTGGTGTCAACGATCGCGATGATCGGGATACCAAGTTTCTTGGCCTCAGCCACGGCGATGCGCTCCTTGCGCGGGTCGACGATGAACATGGCGTCGGGCTGACGCTTCATTTCGGTGATGCCGCCCAGGAATTTTTCCAGCTTCTCAATTTGCAGGCGGAGTTTGATGACCTCTTTTTTGGGCAGCATCTCAAAGGTGCCGTCCTCTTCCATCGCCTTGAGCTGGCCCAGGCGCTTGATGCGGCGTTGAATGGTATTGAAGTTGGTGAGCATGCCGCCCAGCCAGCGCGCGTTAACGAAGGGCATGCCGCAGCGGCGCGCCTCTTCACAGATGGAGTCCTGCGCCTGCTTCTTGGTGCCGACAAAGAGCACTGAACCGCCCTGTTCACTGACGCTGCGGACATACATATAGGCCTCTTCGAGCTTGCGGACGGTCTTCTGCAGGTCGATGATATAAATGCCATTGCGTTCGGTGAAGATGAACGGCGCCATTTTTGGGTTCCAGCGCCTGGTCTGATGCCCGAAGTG
>JAVBOZ010000075.1:0-23169 GCA_031549985.1 Oscillospiraceae bacterium
TGCGCGGCTGCCGCATCGGCTTTGATGCGGGCGGCAGCGACCGCAAGGTTTCGGCTGTCGTCGACGGCGAAGCGGTCTATAGCGAAGAGGTCGTCTGGCACCCGAAGACCAGCGCAGACCCGGCCTATCACTTCGACGGCATCCGCAGCGCATTTTTGACCGCCGCCTCGAAGATGCCCCGTGTTGACGCCATCGGCGTTAGTTCCGCCGGGATTTACATCGATAACCGCACAATGGTGGCTTCGCTGTTCCTCAAAGTTCCGCAGGATCAGTTTGAGGCGCAGGTCAAGGACATCTACATCCGCGCGGCAAAGGAAATTGGCGACGTGCCGCTGCGCGTGGTCAACGACGGTGACGTGACCGCCCTGGCGGGCGCAATGGAACTCAGTGACAACAACGTGCTTGGCATTGCGATGGGCACCAGCGAAGCGGGCGGGTTTGTGGACCGCAACGGCAACGTCACCGGCTGGCTGAACGAGCTTGCATTCGTGCCGGTGGACGCCAACCCCGCCGCGCTTTCGGACGAATGGTCGGGCGACATCGGCTGTGGCGTCAAATATTTTTCGCAGGACGCGGTCATCAAGCTCGCCGGATACGCGGGTATCACGCTCGACCCCGCGCTGACGCCCGGCGAAAAACTGAAGGCCGTGGCGGCGTTGCTGGCGCAGGGCGACCCTCGCGCGGCGCAGGTGTTCGACTCCATCGGCTGCTATTTGGGCCACACGCTGCCGTATTACTGGCAATTCTATGGCTTCAAGTACGTCCTGCTGCTGGGGCGCGTCATGTCCGGCGAAGGCGGAAACATCATCGCCGAGACTGCCAGGCGCGTGCTGGCCGAGGAATACCCCGCATTTGATTTCACGGTGCATGTGCCGGATGAAAGCCGGCGCCGGGTCGGGCAAAGCGTCGCCGCAGCAAGCCTGTAAGCGATGCTTCCAAAGATGCGGTCGCTTTTTTGAGAAAAAAACTCCGCAAAAATTATTTTTAGCCGCCTTTAGCCGCCGCGCCGCCGGCGAGAAAAAGAGGCCCGTTCGGTACGCCGAAATCGGGCTTGTTTTTCATTTGCTCTGTCAGCCAGGCCTTGGCCAGGCGAACACTTTCGGGCAGAGGATACCCTTGCGCCAGACGGCAGGCAATTGCGCTGGAGAGCGTGCAGCCCGTGCCGTGTGTGCTGCCGCAGGCCATGCGCTCCGCGCACAGCCACAGCGCTTCGCCGCCGCCGGTCAGAAGCAGGTCATCCGCGCGGCCTTCCAGATGCCCGCCCTTGAGCAAAACCGCGCGGCATTCCCCGGCGAGTTTGCGCGCGGCTTCTTCCATTTCCGCCGCACTGTTGATTCGCATACCCGTCAGCGCCTCGGCTTCGGGGATGTTGGGCGTGATTAGCGCCGCCAGAGGGAACAGCTCCCGCCGCATGGCCAGCACGGCCTCGCTCTTGCTCAGCGCCGCGCCGCTGGTGGCCACCATCACGGGGTCCAGCACGATGGGGATCGTAACCTTGCGCAGCGCTTCGGTAACGGCAGCTACGCAAGCGGCGTCTGGCAGCATGCCGATTTTGATGGCCTGTGGCGCGAAATCCGTCAGCACGGCGGCTAGCTGCGGCGCCAGGAATTCGGCGGGGGGCGTATGCACCGCCGTGACGCCGCGCGTATTCTGTGCCGTCAGGGCTGTGATGGCGCTGGTACCATAGCAGCCGTGGGCGGCAAAGGTGTTCAGATCCGCCTGAATGCCCGCTCCGCCGGAGGAATCCGAACCGGCGATGGTCAGTACGATGCAAGGAAGATTTGGCATAAGAATCCTTTCTGATTCGAACGAGCGCGGGCGACGTCCGCCGCTTTTAGCCTGAAACAAACAGTGCCTGCCGGTTATCCGTGAGCGTCTCCGCTCGCACGTCCGGCGTCAGGTGGCTCAGGTCATTCAGGCAATAGAGCCGCGTACGTTTGCGCTCGGGCGTGTCAAGGCCGTCATAGGTGATGCGTGAAAGCCCGGTATTATCTTGCCCGAAACGGAAAAGCGTCTCAGGCCCGGGCAGGCGCAGCAGCGCAGTGAGGAGGCGATTGTTGAAGGAACCGTGGGCGACAATCAGTATGCGCGCCCCCTCCTTCGCTTGTTCCTTGATGACAGAGGTCACGCGCAGGGCGCGGGCATAGATATCCGCCGGGGTCTCGTCGCCGTAGTCGCCGATTTCCAGCAATTCGTGCATGACGCGCACGGGCACGCGGCTGTGCTGTCGCTCTTCCACTGCCCGGGCGGTCGCGCGGGCGCGTTCCAGCGGGCTGCAAAAAATCGTGTCAAACGCAAGCTCCGCAAGACTTTCACCCAACAGCGCCGCCTGCCGCTGCCCCAGCGGCGTCAGTCTCCAGTCGTCCTCCATCCGGCCCGTCTCGCAGCCGGGCGGCCGCTTTGCCGCCGGAAGGCGGCCCACATATGTGCCGTCGACCTTGGCCTGCCCAAAAGACTGCCCGTGCCGCGTGAGATAGAGATCCAGAACGATTGCCATAATTGCTACACCCCTTCTGTTTTCTTTGGCTTACCGTATGTTAAAAACGTGACATATATTGGCATTAACAGATAAAACCCCCAGTAATAGCGGCTGCCGATTACGGGAATTGTCAGCAGCAGCGAAAGCCAAAGGCCCCAGCAGGGAATGAAAGGCAGCAGCCGTTCTTTTTGCCGCCGCAGGAGTGACAGCAGCCCGATGCCTGCGGAGACTGTGACGAGAAGCGCCGGAGACCAAAAGAGAAGAAATGCACGGTTGCAGCGGCAGACCTCAATCAGGCGACGCACAGACATCTGGAGATGCGGAGCGGCCGAACGCGGGTTCAGGAAAGGATATTTTTCCGATGCCCTATCCGAAAGCCGCATGAGCAAGTTGGCGGGCGTCAGCGGATCCCAGAGCGGACGCGTCAAATCGAGGGCTGCAGACAAAAAATCGGCGGGATACCGCAAAAAGAGGCCAGCCCAAATTTTCACGAACGTGCCCGGATGCTCCTCTATGACGGTGTCGTTGAACTCTTTTGCGAACTTGATTTCGTCGGCGCGGGTCGGGTCGTAGTATTCCTTCCAACGACCAAGCGGCAAAACCTCATTCAAAAACGCTGCTTCTTCCCGGCGCAGCGGGCGCACTTCATGCATGACCCGCCCGATTTGCTGCAAGGGAACCGCCAGGCTCTCAACAACGGGCGTCTGCTTCACATGCAGCGCGGGAAAAAGTACGGTTTGAACCAACAGGAAGCAACCGAGCGCAAAGGCAATACTGCCGCCAAGCCAAAGCTTCTTCCTGCGGCCGCGCAGAAGAAGAAAAAGGCAGGGTAGAAGTAATAGCAATATCAAAACGCCGTTATTGCGGAAAAAAACAGTGCCCAGCGCTCCAATTGTCAATAAAACAAGATGCGCGGGGTTCTTCCCGAACGAAGACTCAGTCAGGGCGAACTCCGCCAATTCAATGGTCAGCAGCAGCAGGGCAGCGCAAAACAATGTGTCTTTCCTAATGGTAAACGACATATACGCGAACACGGGGTGCAGCGCAAACCATACCAAGCCCAGAGGCAGGCAAAACCGCGCACCTGCCCGCAGATGAATCCAATAAAGCGCATAGGTGAGGCAGGCGGCAAGCGCCGTCATCTGGAATAATACGTAGGGCACCAAGCTGCCATGGCCGAGCGTGAGAGAGAGAGATCCCAGGAGGAAGGAGTGCACCACCGGGTGCCAATTGGAATAGTCGCCGGTGCTATATTGATTTAACTGCCAGGCGGGGTCGTTTGGCAAGGCGGTGAGGCCGGGGTATTCTAACGCGTAATATCCAAGCCATATCAGAAGCAGGCCACCGAAGATCACGAAAAACCAGCGCCTGCGCAGCGGCTTGGGTTCGCGGGAGGGTTCTTCCTGCCGACGCAGCCAAAAGCAGGCGAGGCCCGCAAACGCGGCAAGCACCAACAGCGCAACGCCCGCCAGTTTGGCAAGCTCGAGCCCCATAGCAAGCGGGCGCAAGGAGAATAAGTTGGTGAAAAAGATAGCCGTGCGGGTATGGGCGCAAATTGTGCCGGAGACATAGCAGCTGAACAACGCCGCGCCCGTCCAGAACAAGGGGTTTTTGCGAAAGAGGCTTCGCTGGTTTTGATCAAGAGCAAAGTGCGTAATCTCACTTCCCCTCACATAGAAGTTCTATACGCTCCCCCGCAAGGATTTTATTCACCGTCTTCATGGCGCACATTTTACCGCACATGGAACAAGTCTTTTGTTCCGCCGGGGGCAGGCTTTCGTGGTATTTCCGCGCCTTTTCCGGGTCAATGGCCAGCGCGAACATCTCTTCCCAGTCAACGCGCCGCCGGGCGTCGCTCATCCGGTTATCAATATCGCGCGCACCGGGCAGACCCTTGGCGATATCCGCCGCGTGAGCGGCAATCTTCGCCGCGACAATGCCCTCTTTCACGTCCGCCAGGTCGGGCAGGCGTAAGTGTTCCGCCGGAGTGACATAACAGAGGAAATCAGCGCCTGCAGCAGCAGCGACCGCCCCGCCGATGGCCGAGGTGATATGGTCGTAACCCGGGGCGATGTCCGTCACCAGGGGACCGAGCACATAGAACGGCGCGTTGTGACAGAGGCGTTTTTGCAGCAATACATTGGCCTGGATTTCGTTCAGCGCCATATGGCCGGGGCCTTCGATCATCACTTGCACGTCCTGTTCCCAGGCGCGTTGGGTCAACGTGCCCAGCTCGATCAGCTCCTGCAATTGCGCCGCGTCAGTCGAATCGTTGGTGCTGCCGGGGCGCATCGCGTCGCCCAGGCTGATGGTCACGTCGTGCGCCCGCAGGATTTGCAGCACATCGTCGTAATATTCATAAAAGGGGTTTTCGTTGCCGGTCAGCGCCATCCAGGCAAAGAGCAGCGAACCGCCGCGCGAGACGATGTTCGTCAAACGCGGCGAACGCCGGAATGCCTCAACGGTACGCCGGTTGATGCCCGCGTGGATGGTCACAAAATCCACGCCCTCCAGCGCATGCGCTTCCACCACGCGCAAAAAATCCCGCGCCGTGATATCAAGCAAATCCTTTTCGAGATACCCCACGGCGTCATACATCGGCACGGTGCCGATCATCGCCGTCGATTCGGCAATCAGCCGGGTGCGAAAAGCGCTGGTCTTGCCGCAGTTGGAAAGATCCATGATGGACTCCGCGCCCATGGCCAGCGAAAGCCGCATCTTTTCAAACTCACGGTCGTAATCGGGGCTGTCGCCCGAGATGCCTAAATTGACGTTGATTTTTGTGCGCAGACCGCCGCCCACGCCCTGCGGCGCGAGCCTGGTGTGGTGAATGTTGGCCGGGATCGCGATTTCGCCAACGGCAACTTTTTCGCGCAGCCACTGCGGGTCAACGTTCTCTTTTTCCGCGACGGCGCACATTTGCGCTGTAATTACCCCGGCCTTTGCGGCCTGCATCTGCGTTTTGTAGTTCATGCTTTCTCCTTGCTGATGAAATGCGATATCGTTATTGAGACGTACGAAAAACGAGAGTCTTGCCGTCACAGATATTCCACTGTCCGGTCGTCTCGCCTGCGCCACGGGCCGTACACCTCAAAACAACCCTCCCCGAAGAACAGCGGCCAATAGGCCAGAAAGTTATTTTCATTGCCCTGCGCCTTGGCGTTCAAGTCCGCCGGCCGGTCTCCTCCTTGATCTCACGCACGGCGCAGGCGTATAAGCTCTCGCCGGGATCAAGGTGTCCGCCGGGGAAGGACAGCCCCTTGAAGCTCAACAGGCGATCCTGCACCAACACCTCACCGCTTGCGCGGTTTTCGATCATCACCATGGTGGTCAGTGTGGTCTTTGCCATCGTTTTCTCCTGTCAGCGCGATCAAAATATCCGCTCTGCCAACCCGCGCAGGTTTCGCGCCGCCTCTTCGATGTCCGCTTGCCCGAAGACACCGCTTACCACCGCGATACCCGCAGTTCCGCTGTCTTTCAGCTCTGCGGCGTTTTCGAGCGTGATGCCGCCGATGGCAACAACCGGGATGCGCACGGCGGCGCAGATTTCGCGCAGGACCTCCGGCGGCATAGCCGTTGCGTCGGCCTTGGTGTTCGTGCCGAACACCGCGCCGCAGCCAAGGTAGTCCGCACCGGCGGCTTCAGCCGCAAGCGCCTGTTCCACGCTTCGCGCGGTCGCGCCGAGGATTTTCCCAGGCCCTAACAGCGCGCGAGCCTGCCGCAGGTCGCCGTCGCCAAGGCCGAGGTGCACCCCTGCCGCACCGATAGCGACGGCAATATCGGCGCGGTCATTGATGAGCAGAGGGACGCCGCATGCATTCGTCAGGGCCAGCAGGCGGCGCGCGGTCGCCAACAGCTCCTTGTCGGGCATGTCTTTCGCCCGCAATTGCAGCATCGTAATGCCGCCCCGGAGCGCGGAAAGCACGGCGGCTTCCAGAGCGGCGCCGCGCCGGGAATCCGTCACGGCATATAAGAGAAGATGTTGCTTCAGAATCATGATGTTCCTTGTCAAAATAACGATATTGAAAAACAAAACCTATGGACGGCGTCCCCTACGGCAGAATCCTAGATCCCTGCCTTGATATCTTCGATCGCGCCGCAGACGCCACCCCTGGCGCTGACCGCCGCTTGCAGCCGTTGCGCACAGCCGCTATTTCCTCCGCCGGAAAGCAGCTTGAATTCGACGGACTTGCCCTGCGGCATTTGCGCCAAAAAGTCGTTGACGGCAGGCGGGACATTTCCGGCCCAGATGGGGCTGACCACAACCAGGCGCTCCGCCGCGTCAAGGGCCGCTGTCGCTTCCGCACTCAGCGGCTGGGTCGCCCAGGCCTTGCCCCGCATCGCGTAGACGCAACCCTTCGTATAGGCCTTCAGCTTGCCCGTTGTGCGGGCGTCACGCAGTGTGATCAGGTTGGCGTGTTCGGCTTCCGCTATTTCCCGGGCGTAATCCGCGCTTTTGCCGGTCAGGGAATAATAAATAACTGCTGTCATTGAAAATGCCTCCCTCGTTTTGTATGAAAATCATAATATTATGCAGGCAATAATTTACTGCGCTATTATTCTAACACGTTCAAGACATAAGTGCAAGTCTTTTGCGCCGCTTTAGACTTCTATCGAAAAATCCCCGTCAACCGCCTCCTGCGCGGCCTGTTTCAGCAACAACTCCCTCGGGAGGAAGGGGTGGAACTTCCCCTTGGTCAGCAGGCGTTCGTTCACCGGGAGCGACGCCGTTTCGATCCCATCCAGGCGAATGCCCCGCAGCGCACGGCGCACAGCGGGCAAACCTGCGGAATCGATGAAAAGAAACACCGGCAAATCCCCTCGCGGACTAATGTCCGCTGCGATGCCCCGCTGCTTTAGCGCAAGGCGCAGCGCCTGCAATTGCCGCGTCCCCAGCCAGGGAAAGACGGCGCAGGCACCGCCGGAAAATTCGCCCTCCAGCGGCAGAAGCCATTGCTCCGTGAGGCCCAGCGCACGGGCGCGTGCGCGGGCCTCGGCCAGAGCCGCGCGGCAAGCGGGGCTGAGGTAGTGATAGTCGTAATCTTCGCGGAGCACTTCACGCATTTTTTCCAATACGCGGCCATGCAACCGGTGGCTGAAAAAAGATTCCCACTTGCTTTCCGCCGTCCCCTTGGCGGGAGCGACCGAGAGCGTGCGCTTCGTCTCGTCGCAGCGCAGCACCTGCCACGCGCGCCCGGCCAGAGCGATGCGCTCGCCGGGGCGAACGGCGTCGGCCACGTTACCGATGGTCTGGCCGTTGTGGACAACGCGGTATTCAACAGGGACGACGAAGACGGAATAAAACTCATGGCCGGTGACGATGGGTTCGGCCTCATAGCCGATCAGCAGGCCACCGGTCTCGCTCCGCTGCAAATGGCCGATCTCGAGCAGATGCCGCAACAGCAGCCGGTAGTCCTCGGGGGGGATATCACGGA
The DNA here is from genome assembly GCA_031549985.1 of Oscillospiraceae bacterium. Classification (GTDB taxonomy): domain Bacteria; phylum Bacillota; class Clostridia; order Oscillospirales; family Acutalibacteraceae; genus WRMQ01. Next base: position 7,915 of record JAVBOZ010000075.1, read on the forward strand.
ACGGCGTGAGCGTCAGGACCTTGCGCGCAAGCTCCGGCGGAGCCAGTTCACCGCAGGCCAGCAGGGCGCACATCGTCTGGTGATAGAGCAGCCCATAGGGCAGGCCGCCCTCTTCGCAGGGCTCCACCCAGCGTTCCTCCAAATAGAGCTGCAACACCGCGATCGACTTGATCAGCTCCCAATGCAGGTCAGGCAAAGGTTCCCCCGGCAGGGGTTCTTCCTCCTCGATGGCAAAGAGCAGTTCCGCCACCTGCCCCTGGCGGCCGCAGCGGCCGATGCGCTGGGTCAAGCTGGAGGCCGAAAGCGGCGCACCCAGTTGAATTACCTGTTCCAAATCGCCGATATCCAGGCCCAACTCCAGCGTCACGGTCGCGCCGGTGACCAGCGACCGGTCGGAGCATTTCATCTGCCGTTCGGTCTCTTCCCGAAGCGCGGCGGAGATGCTGCCGTGATGCACCCGGTAGACGTCGGGCGTATGGTTGTGCGCGGCCAGCTGCCGCAGCCCGGCAATGGCCTGCTCGGCCTCCAGCCGGGTCTTGGTGAAAAGGATGCTCTTTTTGCCGAGGCTGTGGCGGTAGACGTCCTCAAGAAGCGGCGAGCAGCCCTCGTCCTCCAAATTCTCAGCTATGCTTTCCGTCGTCTGCGGCGCAGCCGACGAGCCCGCCGCAGGCGTAGCGGAGTAAAGATGCATGTGGATGCGGAGCTTGCGTTTGGCTTCGGGGGGCTGGGGGTGGGCGCAAGGGCGGCCCGTGTTTCCAGCCAGCCAGCGCCGGGCGGCCGCAGGTTCGCCCAGCGTCGCCGAAAGGCCGATCCGCCGGGGCGCACAGCCCGCGATGCGCTCCAGTCGCTCCAGCAGGCATTGCAGCTGCAGGCCCCGCTCGCTGGCCATGAAATAATGCACTTCATCCACGATGACAAAGCGCAGTTGGGCAAACAGCGCCGCGCAGTCCGGGCTGCGCCGGGTCAACAGGCTTTCAAGGGATTCCGGCGTGATCTGCAGCACACCCTCCGGCTGGCGGAGCAGGCGCTGCTTCGCGCTCGCGTTAGCGTCGCCATGCCACTTGCAGACCGGGATCTTTCCTTCCTCCAAAAGGCCGCGCAGCCGGATGAACTGGTCGTTAATCAACGCCTTCAACGGGCTGACATAGAGGATGCCCACAGAGGAGACCGGGTTTTCCGCCAACAGGGTCAACGCGGGCAAAAAGGCCGCTTCGGTCTTGCCGGAGGCCGTGCCGGTGGAAAGCAGCAGGTGGTCGCCGGAACCAAAGAGCGCCTCGGCCGCAGCGACCTGCACCGGGCGCAGTTCATGCCAGCCGCAGCGGTAAATATAATCCTGGATCCAGGGTGCGAAGCGGCCGTAGACATCCATAGGGCACCTCGAAACCTAAAATATTGATTATCCGATTCCATGGGTCGCTGAACACGGCGCACCGTGTCCAGAGGCGTCCACGCGTCTATTATACCGCGCGTTCCCCCGTCTTGTCCACCGCAAATTTACTTCAAATGCGCCGCAGCCCCGCACCCAAGCCGCCGTCTTTTCATATATTGTTGCTGAGAGGCAATGCCTCGCAAACAATTGCGTTGAAAGGAGAAATCTGTTATGTTGGATGTTCCCGGCAATTGCTGCTGTCAAAATAGCTGCTGCAAGCCTACCTGCTGCAAGATCGACGTCTGCGGCGGTGTCAACAGTCTGGTCAACGGCATTGGCTGCGGCCTGAACGCCCTGGCCAACGGTATCGGCAATAGCCTTTGCTCCCTGCTCGACAGCGGCGGCAGCTGCTGCAAGCCCTGTTGCAAACCCTGCTGCAAACCCTGCGAATGCCGCTGCGAATGTCGCTGCGAGCGTGTCTGCGAACGCCCCCGCGACGACTGCGGCCGCAAAAATTACTGCTGCTGAAAAATGCTGGCAAACGCAACTCTGTACACACAAAGGCGTCCTGCGGCCGTTCCGCAGGACGCCTTTCTTGTGCAAACAGAGTGCTCTCATTCCATGTCCAGCAGCCAGTTGACACTGACATCCAGCACCTGTGCCAGATACTTCAGTTCAATGTCGGTCACGAAACGGTATTGCCCCTCGAGTTTTGAAAGCCCGGATGCGTTCAGGTCAACGCCTTTGATTTGCAAATGCGTAAGCAGGTCCTTTTGCTTCATATGAAGCTCTTTTCTCCGCTGCTCAACCTTTGCGCCGACAATGTTTCGATCCCCCAGAGCTTGCTGCCTTGTTCGCACAGCCTTCACCTCCTCACACGCCTTCCATACAATAATATCAATTTTTTTCACGTTTGGCAAGTGGGGAATGGAAAAAATATAAAATTATTTGAAAAATTTGAGAGTTCATGCGCAAAAAAGCAACTTTTGCCAAAAAAATACATCGCCATAACCTTTCAGGCGCAGAAATATAGAAAGAAAAATCCCCGTTATATGTGAATTCGTACAGACTCTCGCGGAAAAAACCGGGACGCTTTCATTTTTTTGCTTGCCTGTTCAGAAAGCAACTGTGTAGTTTTGCGTTTTTCTTGACATTGCAATTTGATCTCCTTATAATGGGAATGACATAATTTGCGGGGGATGTGCAAAAAAGGGGAAGCAAAAGACATGGGTTTGGGTTATCGGCGGGTGAGGCCCGCCGCGCAACATTTTTTTGCGCTTCAAACGGGCGGACAGGAAGAACCGGGCGTTCTTGTTCTGGGCACCGGCCAGCGGCAGCCCTATGAGACGCTACTGGGGCGCGCCCGCCGAACAGAACGGGTTCGAGAGAGCGGCGAGCTGCCGGCGCGGCTCTGTTTCGCTCTGCAACTTTCTGCAACCGTTCTGGTCATCGGCGGCTTTGGCGGCGACCCGTGGCCGGGCATGCCGGAGATCTGCAAGGCTCTTTCGGCTTCGGCGGGCGTTGATGAGAATGATGTGCAATTCCGCTGGGTCAAGGGCGGCGACGTGCCCCTTGGCGCGGAGTTTTACGCACGCGGGAAGACGGTCTACGCAATTTCGGCCGTGCCGGAACATGCTGCGCAGATGCTGCATTATCTGGGCGGCAAATTGGCGCAGCTGTCTGCGCAGCGGCTGGTTCCCCGGGCTGCTGAAATACCGGGCGTTGAAAGCCCTGAAAAAGCAAGAGAATCTTTGCTGATTGCGGAAGGGGCAAAGCGCGAAGGGCTGTTCCGAATGGCTGCAGCGGCGGCGCTGGCGCTGGCTGCGGCCGTGTTCGTCGCCTCCGGCGTCTATCTGGTGTTATTCCTCTCCTAATACTATTCCTGACATAACGGTGGGGCCCATCGTGTAGGGGCGGCGTCAGGCCGCCCGCCATCAACACGATTGCCAAAAGAGCCTTATTATTTTTATCAAGGAACAATATAAAATCTCAACGCATTCGGCGCAGCGCCATGGCGGCGGATGCGTCTTGCTTTTTTGTTGTTCGTATGCTAATATAAATTGAAAGCGGCTTGCAGTCGCTATATTTGAAATTACGAGGAGGCTTGGGTCATGAATTTCCCCATGCGTTTCATCGCCGCCGGAACGGACTTCTCTACCCTGACCGATTTTGTCCCCGCGCCCTACTTGCGTAAGCGTTTTGCGCTGGAGCAGCCCCCGCAAACGGCGGAACTGCTCATCTGCGGGCTGGGGCTTTATGAACTCTTTGTCAACGGTCGCCGGATCACCAAAGGGGCTCTTGCACCCTATATCAGCAACCCCGACGATCTGCTGTATTACGATTTATATGACGTGGCGCATGCGCTGCGCGCGGGTGAAAATGTCATCGGCGTCTGCCTGGGCAATGGGTTCCAGAATAACCCCGGCGGCTATATCTGGGATTTTGATAAAGCGCGTTTTCGCGGCGCGCCGCAGGTCGCGCTCCGGCTGGATATTGATGGCGAGCCCGCGCTTGAAAGCGACGAAAGTTTCCGCACCGCGCCCTCGCCCATTTGGGGTGACGATCTGCGCAACGGCGAATACTATGACGCCCGCAGCGAGCGGCCCGGCTGGTGCGCCCCCGGCTTTGACGACAGTGATTGGCAGCCGGCCGTGTCGGCGCCCGCTCCGCGCGGCGAGGCGAGGTTATGCGAGGCGGACCCCATCGTTGTCGCGCAGGAGCTTGCGCCCGTGAGCGTTACGCCGCTGGAGGACGGATACCTCTATGACTTCGGCGTGAACAGCGCGGGCCTCTGCCGATTGGAGATTGAAGGCAGCGCCGGGCAAGAAATAACGCTTTATTACGGCGAGCACCTGATCGACGGGCGGCTCAGCAGAAAAAATATCTGCTTCGGCGGCGAAAATGACTATGTGCAAAAGGACATCTATATCTGCGGCGGGGGGCGCGAGACTTATACGCCCTCGTTTACATATCACGGCTTTCAGTATGTCTTTATCAAAGGCCTGAGCGAAGCGCAGGCCGTGCCGGGTGCGTTGACGTATCTGGTGATGCATTCCGATCTGAAAGAACGCGGCGGCTTTCATTGCTCCGATGAGACGGTAAATACCCTGCAGACCCTCACGCGGCGCTCAACCCTGGCCAATTTTTATTACTTCCCCACCGACTGCCCCCAGCGCGAGAAAAACGGCTGGACGGCCGACGCCGCCCTTTCCGCCGAACATACTCTGCTGAACCTCAGCGCCGAGACCAGCTACAGGGAATGGCTGCGGAATATCCGCAAGGCCCAGCGGGATGACGGCGCGCTGCCCGGCATCGTGCCCACCGGTGGCTGGGGGTTCAAGTGGGGCAACGGCCCGGCCTGGGATAGCATCCTGATATGGCTGCCTTACACGATTTATCTCTACCGGGGTGACAAGGGGATTCTCGCGGAAAACGCCCACGCCATCCTGCGGTATCTGGAGTATCTCTCGCGCAACATCCGCGCGGACGGCCTGATTCAACTGGGGCTGGGCGACTGGTGCCCGGCGGGGCGGGGCGCGGATCACTATAAGTCGCCCGTCTATTTTACCGACACCGTTTTGAGCTTGGATATGTGCGAAAAGTCGGCATTCATGTTCGGCGAGCTGGGCCTGCTGCCCCATAGGGAATTTGCCCTGTCGCTGCATGCGCGGCTGCGCGCCGCCGCCCGCCTGCGGCTGATCGACCCCGCGACCATGACCGCCGAAGGCAGCTGCCAGACCTCGCAGGCCATGGCGATTCATTATGATCTGTTTGAACCCGCCGAAAAGCCGGAGGCGTTCCGGGTGCTGTTGCATCTCATTGAACAGGCGAACAACCACTTGGATGTCGGCGTGCTGGGCGCAAGGGTGCTGTTCCACGTGCTTGCGCAATTCGGGCAGGTTGACCTTGCCCTGCGGATGATCACCCAGCCGACTTTCCCCTCTTACGGCTGGTGGGTTGCTCGCGGCGCGACAAGCCTTTGGGAACAGTTTGAAGAAGGTGCGGTCAGTTCCCTTAACCACCACTTCTGGGGCGATATCAGCCATTTCTTCATCCGCCACCTTGCGGGGATTCACTATAACCCGCGCAGGCTGGGGAAAGAGGCGGACATCCGCCCGCAGTTTGCGACCGCACTGGATTTCGCGCAAGGCCATTACACCGCGCCGGAAGGCGAAATCAGCGTGCGCTGGCAGCGAAAAGGCAACGGAGTTGAGTTGAATATCACTCTGCCGGAGGGACTGCAAGGCCGAATTACGCTACCTTCAGGCTACACATTCGCGGATGGCACAACGGTAAAGCCGTGCGTAAGCGGGGTGTATCAGCTCGGGGAAGCGAAAGCGCCCGCCTGATCTTGCGTAAGCGAAGCGATGCCTTGCAATGCGCCCCGCGTTATGATATGATAGTATTGTCATATCATGGATTCTTGTAAAGACCACCCCAGTCAGAAAGGTATGGTTATAAACATGCGCGTTGCTCTCTATTTTCACGGCGGCTGCCTCAATCGCGGCAACGAGGCGATTCTGCGCGGGACGCTGCCCCTGCTGGCAAAGACCTTCCCCGGAGTGCAGGCGACGCTTTATGGGCTTTACCCCGCGGAAGACCACGCCGCCGCGCTGCCCGAATGGGTGCGTGTCACCACACTCTTCCCGCCCCAGATGCCGACCATCGGCAAGTTTTCGCCCGACCGCTTCCGAATTGCCCTCTATCGCCGGGAGTCACAGGAAAAAGCGGACGAGTTCTTCTTCGGCAAGATGTTCACTGATTCGGATATCCTTGATCACGACCTCTTTCTCTCGGTGGGTGGCGACAACTACTGCTATGATTCGGTCAGCGCCATCGCCGGTTTGAACCAAAAACTGAAGGACGCGCACAAGAATACAGTCCTTTGGGGCTGTTCGGTGGGCGCGGAAGACCTGACGCCTCAAAAGGAGGCCGACCTGCGGCGCTATAACCGCATTACCGCCCGGGAGCGCCGTACCCTTGCCTTGCTAGATTCCCTTGGCCTGGGCGCACGCAGCTTTCTGCACCCGGATCCGGCTTTCTTGATGGATCCGGAGCCCTGTGCTCTGCCCAAGCATTTTGTGCCGGGCGAAACCGTTGGCCTGAACCTCAGCGATTTCGCGCTGAAGGGTTCGCGCGAGACGATGGCTTCGGCGCGGGCGCTGCTGCAACAGCTGCTGGCAGACCCGGGGGCAACGGTGGCGCTGATCCCCCATGTGCTGCGCCCCGGCACGGACGACCGCGACTGCCTCCGCCTCCTGCTGGAGGATGCGCCCGCCGAGCGCGTCTTTCTGCTCAGCGAAGGGGAAGACTGGAGCGCCGCCCGGCTGAAATACGCGATATCCCAATGCCGCGCCTTCATCGGCGCGCGCACCCACGCGACGATCGCCGCTTATTCCACCGGTGTGCCGGTGCTTGCCCTGGGTTACAGCGTCAAGGCGACGGGCATCGCGGAGGATCTGTTTGATTCGCCGGAAGGCCTTGTCCTGCCGGTGGGCGAACTGACGCCGGCAGCGCTTTGCACAGCTGCCGCCGCGTTCCTGGAACGTGCGCCGGAACTGCGCGCGGAGCTGGAGGCGAAGCTGCCGCTGATCAAGGCCGAGGCCGAACGCGCGGCGGAACGGCTTTTGTTTGGGTGAGTGAATCACTATTGTCTAATAGCGCTGTTTTTTTGAAAACTGTGCAGAGGAGAATATGGGGAAGCTTTACATCGTCGGCACGCCCATCGGCAATCTGGGGGATCTTTCGCCCCGGGCGCGCGACTGCCTGGAAGGCTGCGATTTCATCGCGGCGGAGGATACCCGCGTAACGAGTAACCTGCTGCGGCATTTCAGCATCCGCAGGCCGCTGGTGAGTTATCATGAACACAACCGGCGGGAGAGCGGCGAGAATATTCTTCGCCGCATTCTTGCCGGGGAAAGCTGCGCCCTGGTGACAGATGCGGGCATGCCCGCCATTTCGGACCCCGGCGAGGACCTTGTGCGCGCATGCCACGATGCCGGGGTGCCGGTTGAAAGCGTCCCCGGACCGGTGGCGTTTGCCACGGCGCTGGCGCTTTCGGGCTTTCCGGCGGGCCGGTTTACCTTTGAGGGCTTTCTCAGCGTCAACAAGCGCAGCCGCAAGGAACATCTGGCTTCACTGACCGCCGAGACGCGCACGATGCTCTTCTATGAAGCGCCGCATAAATTGCCCGCCACGCTGCGCGATTTTTCGGAACATTTCGGCGAGCGACCCGTTGCCATTGTGCGGGAGCTGACGAAAATCCACGAACAGGTGATTCGCACCACCTGCGCGGCGGCGGCGCAGACCTATGCCGACGGTGGGCTCAAGGGTGAAATCGTGCTGGTGCTGCAAGGTGCGCCGCCGCCCGCGCCGGAGGAGCCGCAGCCATTGGAGACCGCCGTCGCCCTGGCGCAGGCATATCGCGGGCAGGGACTGCCCGCCAGCGAAGCGGCAAAGCGCGCGGCAAAAGAAACTGGCAGAAAAAAGCATGAAATTTACGCTAAAATGGGAGAAGCGGGAAAAAAATAATAAAACACTTGCATTTAGGGCGTGAATATTCTATAATAAACTTGTGTAATTTGAATGGAGGGTTGCGTCTTGGCTGGTGATTTGCATTGCCATACGAAGCTTTCGCATGGATCCATGGGAATCGGCGAAGTTGTCTCGCTGGCAAAAAAGCAGGGAATGACGACCATCGCAATCACCGACCAGGACTGCCTTGGGGGAACCGAACGCGGCAGAATCATGGGCGACCGTTACGGTATTACGGTGATTCCGGGCGTTGAAATGTCCTGCACCGACCCCGGCACGAGCCGCGAGGTTCACATTCTTTGCTACTTGCTGGAAAGCCCTGATCGCTTGGAGGGGCTTTGCCACCGCAACCTGCAAATCCGCAAGCGCGCCAGCCAGTACATGCTGCTGAAGCTGATCCAGCGCTATCCGATCAGCGCGGAATTGGTGCAGGAATGCGCCAAGGGTTCCACCTGCATCTATCCGCAGCACATGCTGCGCGCGCTGATGGAAAGCGGCCTGACCGACCGTATTTACGGCGAGGCCTATGAGGAGCTTTTTACGCCCGCCAGCCCTGATAACATTTTGGTTCACCCCAAATTTCCTTCCCCGGCTGAGGTCATTGAAGCCATCCACCAATCGGGCGGTGTCGCCGTTTTGGCGCACCCGGGTAAGGACGGCGTTGCGGATCTCTTGCCGGAGCTGATCTCCGCCGGGCTGGACGGCATCGAAATCTATCACGGATCGAACACGCGCGAGGAGCAAAAACGCTTGCTCGCGTTGGCCAAAAGCGAAAACATCCTGGTGACCGGCGGCAGCGATTTCCGGGGCATGTATGGCAACGGCTGCATCACCATCGGGCGGGAGCAGGTCAACGATTCTCAGGTCAACTCCCTGCTCAACTATAAATCCCGCGTACGCCGCACCAGGCGACAGGCGGTCTGATTGGAATCAACGAAGGGGGGATTTGGTGAGCGACGCATACGACGGAGATGTGAAAATCTTCAATTCCGCCGATACCGCCGCGCCGCCGCAGGAGGATTTGGACGCTTTGGCGGCGCAGACAGAGACGCAGCGCGCCAACGGAAACCTCAGCAGAGCCAAACAGCTGGGGCGTGATCTTTCCAGCGTTTCGACCAACAGCGCCGAGTTACTTGCTCTGGCGGAGAGTTTTGGTCTTTCCCTCAGCGACGAATGGGCGCAGCACCTGCGTGTATTGATGCTTTTTTCGTCACAGGAGGCATTGCAGGCGCTGCTGGAGCCAAAGCTGCTGGCCGAAGCCGCCATCACCGCCATGAACAACGCGCTGATCAATCACGAAAAGGCGTTTTGGGATACGGTTTCGGATGGCCGCGTGTTTACGCAATACCTTTTGGCGCTGCGCAATCCTTTGGCCGACGAAGCGGAAAAGGACGGGCAGATCGGCGAGGTGTTTGCCCAGGTCTGCGGGCAGGAGGATAACCCCGACCTGCGTGCGCTGGGGGCCACCGTCTTCCGCACGGCGCACAAATGGATTGTAGCCAACTGGCAACCAACGTAATATTTTGGTGCATTAACAGCGGACGGCCAATGGCCGCCCCTACACGAAGGTTGCTGTCAGGTAGGGGCAGTCATTGGCCGTCCGCGCAGCTTTTTTACGCAATTATTCGTAATGGTTAGAAAGGCCCACGCTATGCCAAAAACCTTAGTCTTAGCCGAAAAACCCTCCGTCGCCCGCGAGATTGCCCGCGTCATGGGCTGCCGCCAGAGTGGGCCGGGCTGCCTTATGGGCGGCGATTACATTGTCACCTGGGCGCTGGGGCACCTTGTGACCCTGGCCGACCCGGAGACCTACGACGATAAATATAAGCGCTGGCGCCTGGAAGACCTGCCGATGCTGCCCAGGGAGATGAAGCTGACGGTCATCAAGCAGACCGGAAAGCAGTTCAGCGCAGTTTCAGCCCTGCTGCGCCGCGCGGACGTCGGCGACGTAATCATCGCCACCGACGCCGGACGAGAGGGTGAGCTGGTCGCAAGATGGATCCTGCAAAAAGCCGGCTGCCGCAAACCCCTGCGGCGGCTTTGGATATCCTCCCAGACCGACAAGGCCATCAAGGAGGGCTTCGCCAAACTCAGGCCCGGCAAGGAATACGAGCCGCTCTATCAGGCGGCGCAGGCCCGCGCCGAGGCCGACTGGCTGGTCGGCCTGAACGTCACGCGGGCGTTGACCTGTAAGCATAACGCTCAGCTTTCCGCCGGGCGGGTGCAGACGCCGACGCTTGCGCTGATTGTCAGGCGTGAAGAGGAGATCATCCGATTCCGGCCCAAGGAGTTTTGGAGCGTCCGGGCGAATTTCGCGGGCTTTCACGCGCTCTATCAGGACACGAAAAAACAGAGCCGCTTCTTTGAACTGGCCGAAGCGGAGACCCTCGCGGCGCAGCTGCGCGGCAAAAAGGCCACGGTGACCGAGCTGAAGAAGGAATTTCGCAGCACACCGCCGCCTGCGGCTTACGACCTGACAGAACTGCAGCGCGACGCCAACAAGAAATACGCGCTTTCGGCCAAGCAAACCCTCGCGGCGATGCAGAGCCTATATGAATACCATAAGCTGGTAACCTACCCCCGCACGGATTCGCGTTACATCCCGGCGGACGTGGCCTCCTCCTTGCCTGAGCGCCTGCGGGCGGTCTCGGTCGGGCAATATCGCGAAAAGGCGCAGGCGCTGCTGAAACAAAAGATCAGCACTCGCTACATCGTCAACGACGCCAAGGTGACCGACCACCACGCAATCATCCCGACGGAAGAGCAGGCAAATTTCGCCAAGCTCAGCCGGGAAGAGGGGCAGATTTATGACCTGGTCGTACGTCGCTTTTTGGCCGTGCTCAGTGCGCCGCATGAGTATGATGAAGTGCGCGTAAAACTGCAAATTGGCTCGTACAGTTTTCACGCCAAGGGCAAGACCGAGCGCTCCCCGGGCTGGAAGGCCGTTTACGGCAACCTTGAAGAAGACGATGAGCAGGCGGAGGACGACGTGAAGACCCAGGCGCTTCCGCAGCTGACGCAGGGGCAGAGCCTGGAGCCGAAAGACATTCAGCTGGTGGCGGGCAAGACCCGGCCGCCCGCGCGGTATAATGAAGCCACCCTGCTCACCGCCATGGAAAATCCGCCTGACCTGCCCGCGAAGATAAAGCAGGGAGAATATCTTGTGCCCCCCAGTCTGGGCACGCCCGCAACCCGGGCCGATATCATCGAAAAGCTGTTTGACACCTTCTATATTGAACGCAAGGGCAAGGAGCTGCATCCCACAGCCAAGGGCAAGCAGCTGATCGGCATCGTGCCGGAAGAACTGCGCTCCGCCGCGCTGACCGCGCAGTGGGAGCAGCAGCTGACGGAGATTGCCCACGGCAAGCGCCCGCCGCAAAAATACCTGGACGAAATGCGCCGCTACGCCGCGCAGCTGGTGGGCAATGTGGTGAGTTCCACGGCAGCTTACGCCCACGAAAACCTCAGCCACGAGCGCTGCCCCGAATGCGGCAAGCAGATGCTGGACGTCAACGGCAAGAAGGGCCGCATGCTCGTCTGCCCGGATCGCGACTGCGGCTATCGCAAGTCCGTGTCCGTCGTGACCAACGCCCGTTGCCCGGAGTGCCACAAGACGCTCGAGCTGCGGGGTGAAGGCGAGAAGCGGCTGTTCACCTGCGTCTGCGGTTTCCGCGAGAAACTGAGCGACTTTGAGCGCCGCCGCGAAGACGCGGGTGCCAACAAGCGCGATACCGAGCGGTTCTTGCAAAGCCAGCCCAAGGAGGAGCGCACGACGCTGGGGGATTTGCTGAAGGGGATGAAGTGACCGCATTGTAGGGGACGGCCTCCTGGACGTCCCGAAACCAAACAGCGTTTCTCATAAATGTGGGGCGTCGGGGACGCCGCCCACTACATGCTCCATGCAGGAGGTACCCATGCCCATTGTTCCCGCCGACATCCCCTTCCTCCGCCGTGCCCTGGAATTGGCGCGGGAGGCCGCCGACGCGGGCGAGACACCCGTCGGCGCGGTCGTCGTACGCAGGGGTGAGATTGTCGGCGAAGGCCGCAACCGGCGTGAGGCGGGCAAAAACGCTCTCTATCACGCGGAGATCGAGGCCATCGACGCGGCCTGCAAACGCCTGGGCGGCTGGCGGCTCTGGGAATGCGAGCTTTACGTCACGCTGGAACCCTGCCCCATGTGCGCGGGCGCGATCATCAACGCGCGGATTCGAAGGGTGGTCTATGGCGCGCACGACCCGAAAGCAGGCTGCTGCGGTTCGCTGACCGATCTGTTCGCCCTGCCCTTCAACCACAGGCCGGAGGTCATCGGTGGCTGCCTGGAGGAGGAATGTGCGCAACAGCTGCGTGATTTTTTTCGGCACCTGCGGTGCGGCTCGTCGCCTGTGGCGCAGACGCCGAAGACATGATCTGTAGGGGAGCACAGTGTGCTCCTTCAAAATTATTTGAGGAGGTCACCCATGCCCATAATGCCTTACGCCCCCACATGGGAATCCATCAACAGCCGCCCCGTGCCCGCCTGGTTTGAAGACGCCAAGTTCGGCATTTTCATCCATTGGGGGCTGTACTCCGTTCCGGCCTTTACCCGGCGCGATTGGTACGCCGAATGGTATCAATGCCAGTTGCAGGAACAAAAGAAGCCGGAAGTGCTGGAATTCCACAACCGGGTCTATGGTGAAAACTTCCGTTACGCCGATTTTGTGCCGCTGTTCAAGGCGGAGCTGTTCGACGCCTCCGCCTGGGTCAGGCTCTTCGAAAACGCGGGCGCCCGCTATCTCAACCTGACCAGTAAGCATCACGACGGATTCTGCCTGTTCGACACAAAGCACGCCTGGAACTGGAACAGCGTTGACGTTGGCCCGCACCGCGATTTTTGCGGCGAGCTGCGCGATGCCTGCGAGGGCAGCAAGGTTCGTTTCGGCGTCTATCACTCCATCTATGAATGGTATCACCCGCTCTATCTGGAAAGCCCCGAACGTTTTGCGCTGGAGCATCTGCATCCGATGATGAAGGATCTCGTCGAGCGCTACCAGCCGCACACGCTCTTCACTGACGGCGAATGGGATCACCCCAGCGAGACCTGGCATTCGACGGAATTTTTGCAGTGGCTGTACAATGATTCATCCGTGCGAGATTTCGTCGTCCCCAACGACCGCTGGGGCAGCGAAACGCGCAAGCTGATCCTGGGCGGCAACGCTACCACCGAATACGGTTCACCCGAACTGTTTGGCACCGAGTTTGAGTACCCCAAGCCCTTTGAGGAGTGCCGCGGCATCGGGCATTCCTTCGGGTTTAACCGAGCGGAGCTGCTGGAGGACTACCTCGGCGGCGCAGAACTGGTGGAACTGCTTGTCGACCTGGCCTCGCGGGGCGGCAACCTGTTGCTCAACGTCGGCCCTGCGGCGGACGGCACGATTCCGGTCATTATGGAGGAACGTCTGCTGCAAATCGGGCGCTGGCTGAGCGTCAACGGCGAAGGCATTTATGGCAGCCGAAAGCTGCAAAAGAGCACCCAACCCGGCGTATGGTATACCAAAAAGGGCGATGGCATCTATGTGTTTCTTAAGCAATTCCCCTTCGGCACGGTGACGCTGCAAGACCTCTGCTACGATCCCGCGTATAGAGCCGCCCTGCTGGGCTGGAAGGGTGAGGAGAGCCCGGTCAGTGTTCTGAACGCCGACGGAAAAGCAGCGCTGCGCTTTGACGCATTTTCGCCGGAGGCCCTGGAAGGCGAATATATCTATGCGGTGAAGCTGCAATAGCGTCAAACGGGTCGTTTGCCGCATTGGGAAAAACCGTGCCGGTTTTTCAGAATCGCGCCTTGATCTATGTTACAATAGCGTCAAACGGGTCGTTTGCCGCATTGGGGCACCTCTAAAAAACCTAACCACAACTGCGGTTGCCCGTAGGGGGCGGCGTCCTCGACGCCCCGCATCCGCTAAAATCCAAGGCTTGGCGCTGATTGTTTTCCGGTGCGTCGAGGACGCCGCCCCCTACACCGAGGTTTTTAGAGGTCACCATTGGGAAAAACCGTACCGGTTTTTCAGAATCGCGCCTTGATCTATTATGTACTAGCGTCAAACGGGTAGTTTACCGCATTGGAAAAACCGTGCCGGTAAATGCATCATTGCTACGAAAGGCCGCCCATGAAAACCTCAGATTTTCACTACGACTTGCCTCCGGAATTGATTGCCCAGCACCCCGCAGAACCGCGGGACAGCTCCCGCCTCATGGTGCTGCGGCGGAGCGAAGACAGTGTTGGGCACGACATATTTGCCAGCCTGGGAGACTACCTCGTCCCCGGAGATTGCCTGATTCTCAACGATACCCGCGTGCTGCCTGCCCGGCTCTACGGCGTTAAAGAGGACACCGGCGCGCAGGTTGAATTTCTGTTGCTCCGCCAGCGCGAAGAAGGCGTCTGGGAATGCCTGGCCGGACCGGGGAAACGGGCAAAGCCGGGCAGTGTCTTTTTCTTTGGCGGCGCACTGCTGCGGGGCGAGGTGATGCAAGCCCTGCCCGACGGCAACCGACTGGTGCGCTTCACGCAAGAAGGCGGCTTCTTCGCCGCGCTGGAGGCCATCGGCGAAATGCCTCTTCCGCATTACATTACCGAAAAGCTGGATGACCCCGCCCGCTACCAGACCGTTTATGCACGCGAAAACGGTTCGGCCGCCGCGCCTACGGCTGGGCTGCATTTCACCCCCGCGCTGTTGGATTCCTTGCGGGCGCGCGGAATTCGCACGGGGTTTGTAACGCTCCATGTCGGGCTGGGCACCTTTCGCCCGGTCAAGGCCGCGCGGATTGAGGATCATGTGATGCATTCGGAGCATTACAGCATTCCGGAAGCTACGGCGGCACTGATCCGCGAGACCAAAGCCGACGGCGGGCGGGTGGTCAGCGTCGGCACCACATGCTGTCGCACATTGGAGGCGGCCATGCGGGCGCATGGCGCAATCACGGCATGCGAGGGTTGGACGGACATCTTCCTTTACCCCGGCTGCGCGTTCGGTTGTGTCGATGCTCTTCTGACGAATTTTCACCTGCCGGAAAGCACACTGATCATGCTGGTCAGCGCCTTTTACGGCCGCGAACGCACACTTGCTGCTTACGAATGCGCCGTCAAAGAAAAATACAGGTTTTATTCCTTTGGGGACGCCATGCTGATTTTGTGAGAGAAATGAGGCATTCGAACATGACATCCCTGAACCTCTTGGTCAAGCCGGTGTCTTCGGTCTGCAACCAGCAGTGCAGGTATTGTTTTTATCAAAGCCCTTCCCAGGGCGTGATGTCTCAGCAGACCCTTGAGCGGCTCGTCGAAAACGCGCTGCAATGCGCAGAACACAGCTGTACCTTTG
>JAVBOZ010000036.1:0-15572 GCA_031549985.1 Oscillospiraceae bacterium
ATCTTTTCGGTTAACTTCACCGCCCCCATGCCGAAGATGCGCCGGGCGTTGATGATGCCGATGCCCCGAAGCTCAATGAAGTGCCTGATGTTATCCGGCGCAGAGCCGACGAGCGTCTTATCGGAGACCTTGCGGATTTCCACCGCGTCGTCCGCCACAAGGCGGTGCCCGCGCTTGATTAATTCGACGGCCGTCTCGCTCTTGCCCGCGCCGCTTTGGCCGAGGATCAGAACGCCCTGGCCGTAGACCTCCACCAGTACGCCGTGACGGGTGACGCGTTCGGCCAATTCGACCCCCAGGTAGGAAATCAGCGCGGCCATACAGCCGGAGGTGGATTCCGCCGTGCGCAGAAGGGGAACTTCATAACGCTCTGCGAGCTCCAGCATTTCGGCGGGGCATTCCTGATTCCGGGTGAGCAGCACGGCGCAGGGGCGCAGGGAGAAAAAGGTCTTCAGCCGCCGGGCACGCTTGCCTTCGTCCAGCTGCGCCAGAAATCCCATTTCCGTATAGCCGACGACCTGCACCCGCGAGGAATCGAAGTGCGTGGTATAACCGGCCAAAATCAGGCCCGGGCGGTTGACCTCTTTGGAGCAGATGGAGACCTGCGCCGCTTCGCGCGGGCAGTGAATAAACTCGTATCCGTTGACCCGCACCAGCTTATCCAGTGCGACGGCGTATTTCGTATCCAGCAAGGGATCACTCCTGACTTTTCGGGTTTGGTGCGGGAGGGTTTTCTGTGATTTTGATTTCTCACTCAATCGCAACCGCGATCGGTTCCCGCCGTTGGTACAAGGTCATATGCGTGAACCCGCAGCGCAGCGCCAGTTCCATGCATTCCCCCAGCCCCGCGCCCAGATGTTCGGCGTAGTGCGCGTCCGAGCCGATGGTGACGCGTTCGCCGCCCAGCGCTTTGAAGCGGCGGACGATGGATTCTTCCGGCATGGGGACGCCCAGCTTTTGCCGCAGGCCTGAGGTATTGATCTCCAGCGCCAGCTTATTTTTCACGGCCATTTCCAATATAGCGTCAATCTGTTCGGCGTAGTCGGCCAGCGCGACCCTGCGTCCGTGATCTCCGCAGATATAGCGCAGGGGATAGGTTAGATGGGCCAGGACGTCGAAGCCGCCCCAGGCGGCCAGCAGCAGCAGTTCATCGAAATATTCCCGCAGCATCGCGCCGATGGTTGCGTCGTCGTATGTCTCATAGGGCAAATACCAAAAATCCTGCCGCCCGCGCAAATTGTGTATAGAACCGACGATGACGTCATATGAATATTGACGGACGAGCGCTTCGGCTTCGGGCAGGTTGTAGGTGGGTTCCCCAAGCTCAACCCCCGCGCAAACAATCAGTTTGCCCCGGAAGGCCGAGCGCGCCTTGATGATCTCAAAAAAGGACTGCTTCGCTGTCCGGTCAAAGCTTTGCTGGCGATAGACGTCCATCTCCACGTGATCCGTAAACGCCACGGCGCGCAGCCCTTTTTCGACTGCGGTTTCGCAGAGCAGTGTTGTGGAATGATTGCCGTCAAAGGAATTATCCGTATGCGTATGCAAATCAAGCAGGTTCTTCCAAGCCATGGGCATCCCTCCCTTGGGCTTATTTTATCACCTTCCGGACCCGAACGCAAGCCACCGGGGCAAAAAACTTGACAAACTCAAAAAAAGAGGGTATACTATATCAGGTATCTTTTTCATATCATTGTGGCGTACGTAATGGAAGTGTGCGTGGCTTCCATGACATAGATGTACCAAACACCAAAAAAATCAAGCAAATGAAATGTGCCTGCTGGTTCCCAATTGCAGGGGGGCTTTGCGCGGGCGCCGACAAGGAGTAATCAACTGCATGCAGGAAAAAGAGAAAAAGCTCGTCCTGGACGCGTCCGTCCGGGGCAAGAAACCCTATGTTTCGCAAAACGTGCCGCCTCAGCGCGGCCCAACCGGCGGGGCGGCATCGCAACAGCCGCGTCGCAGGGGAAGACCCCCGAAAACAAATCGTCAGGAACCGTTGAAGGTCGCCTTTCTGGGCGGGCTGAACGAAGTCGGCAAGAACCTCACCCTTTATGAATATAAGGAAGACCGCATCATTGTCGACTGCGGGCTTGCCTTTCCGGATCAGGATATGCCGGGCGTCGATCTGGTGATCCCGGATTTCACCTATCTGGAGCAGTGCTACGACAGCATACGCGGCATCGTCGTCACGCACGGGCATGAGGACCACATTGGCGCATTGCCCTATCTACTCAAACGGATCAATGTGCCCGTTTATTCGACCAAACTGACGCTGGGGCTGATTCGGGGCAAGCTGCGGGAGCACCGGCTGCTTGACAAAGTGAAGCTGAACGAGATCAAGCCGGGGGACGTAGTCACCCTAGGCGGGTTTCAGGTTGAGGCGATTCACGTCAATCACTCGATTCCCGACGCGCTCGGCTTTGCCATCACCTGCGGCGCGGGCGTCGTGATTCAGACCGGGGATTTTAAGATCGACACAACACCCATCGACGGCGAGATGATCGACATCGCGCGCTTTGCCCATTACGGCAAGAAGGGCGTGCTGGCCCTGCTGGCTGACTCCACGAACGCCGAACGCCCTGGCTATACGATGAGCGAGCGCAAGGTGGGCGAGAGCTTCGACAACCTCTTCCGCCGGGCGGGGGATCGCCGCATTCTTGTGGCGACGTTCTCCTCCAACATCCACCGCGTGCAACAGATCATGGACGTGGCGCAGCAATTGGGCCGCAAGGTGGCGCTGTTGGGCCGGAGCCTCGAAAACGTGGTCAGCGTCGGCATGGAGCTGGGCTATCTCCACGTGCCCGAAGGCCTGCTGATCAACGTGGATATGATACAGCGTTACACCTCCGAGCAGTTGGTGATTATCACCACCGGCAGCCAGGGCGAGCCGATGAGCGCCCTGACGCGCATGGCGTTTTCGGATCACCGCAAGGTGGAGATCGGCCCGCAGGACTGCGTGATCATTTCCGCGACGCCGATTCCCGGCAATGAGAAGACCGTCGGCAGGGTGATTAACGAGCTGCTCAAGCTGGGCGCGCAGGTGGTCTATGAGTCGATGTATGACGTGCACGTCTCGGGTCACGCGTGCCAGGAAGAGCTCAAAATTATGCTGGGGCTGGTGCAGCCGAGGTATTTCATTCCCGTTCATGGGGAGCAGAAGCACCTGACCAAGCACGCGCTTTTGGCCCAGAGCATGGGTATGAACCCCCACAACATTATGATCGCCGACAACGGCATCCGGCTGGAACTGACGCAGGCCGAAATGCGGGTGGGCGAACCGGTGCAGGCCGGGCCGGTGTTTGTCGACGGCTATGGTGTTGGCGACGTCGGTTCCACCGTGCTGCGCGACCGCAAGCATCTGGCGCAGGACGGCATCATCATCGTTGCCGCGACGGTGAATCGAGAGACCGGGCAGATTCTCACAGGGCCGGATATCGTCTCCAAGGGTTTTGTATATGTCAAAGAATCCGAAGACCTCTTGCTGGCGGCAAAGGAAAAAGCGATCGCGGCCATTGAGGAGACGCGAGGCCGACGCGGCAGCCGAGATTGGAATCAGACGCGCGGCAGGCTCCGGGAGGATATTTCGCGTCTGCTCTATGAGCGCACCAAGCGCAGCCCCATCGTGGTGCCGATGCTGATGGAGGAATAACACTTTCGGCGCGCCGCAGGGTTGATGATCTATATTAAAGGCAGGGATCAGACATGGTCATGATGGATCGACTGGTCACCGGGCTGATTGCGGCGGTGATTTTGCTGCTGGCAGTGGTTGCGCTGCTGGCGGCGGCGCTGCTGCGCGTACGTAGAAAGCGCAAACAGGCCGAGGCCGAAGCCCTTTCGCCGGATACCGACGACCCGGTTGCCCTGCGCAAACAGCTTCGGAGGCGCAAGGCCTGCGTGCTCCAAATTGCATTGGACGGCGTGGACGAGCTGCGGCCCGAGCTGCGCGAAAGCGAGCGGGTTGAACTGCGCGCGGGCATAGAGGCGCTGTTGGAGGAATGGACGGCGCAGCATAACGGAATGCTTGGCAAACTGGCGGATGGCCGCTTCCTGCTGGCGGTGATGCAGCCAGCGCTGGAGCATATGGTCGAGACGAAATTTCCCATTTTGGACGCAGTGCGGAACTACATATTTCGTGATAAAAAGATGGAAGTTACGCTCTCCATCGGCGTGGGGCAGGGCGAAAGCTTTGCCGAATGCGAGCAGAACAGCCGCCAGGCCCTCGACATGGCCCTTGGGCGCGGCGGCGACCAGGCTGCGGTGAAAAACCCTGATCTGAGCTACGAATTCTTTGGCGGGGTCAGCAAGCGGGTCGAAAAGACCGAAAAGGTCAAGGTGCGCATCCTCGCGACAGCCTTCGCGGAACTGGTCAAAGGCAGCGAACGCGTTCTGGTGATGGGCCACCGCAACGGTGACTTTGATTGCCTCGGTGCGGCTGTGGGGATTTGCACCCTCGCTCAGAGCCTGGGTAAGCCCGCCGCCGCCGTACTGGATTTGCAGTCGAGCCTGGCCGCCCCCCTTGCGGAATTGCTGCGGGAGAGCGGTGCGGATACGCAGATCATACATCCGAAGCAGGCGCTGGCGGAACTCAGCGCAAAGACGCTGGTGGTCGTGGTCGATACCCATACCGCGCGCCAGACGGAGAGCGCGGAACTCTGCGAACAGGCGAAGATGCTTGCCGTCATTGACCATCACCGACGCGCAGTGGATTTCCTGCAAAACGCGGTTATTTTTCACCACGACCCCGGCGTCTCTTCGGCCAGCGAAATGGTGACGGAGCTATTACAATACTCCTCACCCGCGCCGAAGCTTAGCCAGGTGCAGGCGGAGGCGCTGCTGGCCGGGATATATCTTGATACGCGCGGATTTTTGCTGCGTACGGGCGCTTCAACTTTCGCTGCGGCGGCCTGGCTGCGGGGCAGGGGAGCCGATACGGTGCGGGTGCACAAGCTCTTTTCGGGCGGCCAGGAAGAGTTTCGCCGCCGGACGGAGATCGTCGCCAACGCGAAGATATTTGACCGATGCGCCGTGAGCATCGCGGCGTTTTCCGGCGGTGCAAACGGTGCCAGTGGGAGCAGAGGCGGCGGAAACAGTTGGCGGCTGCTCTGCGCGCAGGCGGCGGACGAGCTGCTGAACATCGAGGATGTGGATGCGGCGTTTGTCTTGTTTCAGGACGGCGATCAGGTCTGCATCTCGGCCCGGTCACTGGGTGCGCGGAACGTGCAGCTGATCATGGAGCGCATGGGCGGCGGCGGGCACCAGACGATGGCCGCGGCGCAGCTCCCGGCAGCGCAGGTCACTATGGAAGACGCCGCGCGGCGTCTGGTGGAATCAATACGAGATGATGGGGCGCGATAATGTGCGGTTTTTAGGCAAGCAACACAGTTTGCCCCTGTGCAATCGTTTTTGAAAGGAGCTATAGCGTGAAAGATATAGTTTCATGCCCTATTTGTGCCTGATTCCGCTTCACGCTTGGAATTTCTTCGAAATTCAGAAAGGGATGAATTTTACAATGAAAGTGGTTTTGAACGAGGATGTCAAATCCCTGGGCAAGAAGGGTGAGATGGTCAATGTCTCCGACGGCTACGCCCGAAACTTCCTCTTCCCCCGCAAGCTGGCTGTGGAGGCCAACGCCCAGGCGCTCAACGAGCTGAAGAACCGCGAGAACGCCGCGCGGCATAAGCTCGAGACCGAGACCGCCGCCGCAAAGGCCGCCGCCGCCGCGCTGGAGGGCAAGACGGTCAAGCTGGTCGCCCGGGCGGGCAGCCAGGGCAGGCTTTTCGGCTCCATCACATCCAAAGAGGTGGCCGAACAGCTGCAAAAAGAGACAGGCGTCCCGGTAGATAAGCGCAAGATCACGATCGAGGACATTAAGAATTTCGGTACATATCCGGCGGAAATTAAGCTCTATAGCGGCATTTCCGCGTCGTTCTTTGTGATGGTCGCGGGGGAATAGCGGTGATAACATACGGCAGCGAAATTAGCCCCGCCGAATATCTGAGAATGACAGGAGAATAAAAGAGCATGGCCGATTCGACCTTTCCCATGGATCAAGTGCAAATGCCCTTCAGCATGGAGGCCGAACAGGCTGTGTTGGGCAGTGTGCTCATCGACCCTGCCTGCATGGCGGGGGTGCAGGTGATCCTGCGGCCCGAGCATTTTTATTTGCCCCAGCATCAGGCGATCTTTGGCATACTTGTCGAGATCGAGGCCGTCGGCGGGAAGATCGACCCCCTGCTTGTGCTCGAAAGGCTTAAGCGGGACGAGGTCTATGACGAGGCGGGCGGGCGTAATTATCTTTTCCAAATGGCCCAGGCCGTGCCATCCACCGCTAACGTCGAGTCCTACGCCGCCATTGTGCGCGAAAAATACTACATCCGCTCGCTGATCACCGTTTCGCGGGAGATCATCGCGAGCGCGGGTGCGGAGAGCGAGAGCGCCGATACGCTCCTGGACGCGGCGGAACAAAAGCTTTACGAGATCCGCCAGGGGCGGCTGCAGACCGGGGCCTCGCGCTTGCGGGATATTATTGTTAATGAAGTTTATGATACACTTGCCAAAATCACTTCGCCCGATAAGGATCAATATAAGGGCTATACCTCCGGCTTTCAGGAACTGGACGATGTTCTGACGGGCATCAATCGTTCCGACCTCATCCTGATCGGCGCGCGCCCGGCGATGGGCAAGACCAGCGTCGCGCTGCGTCTGGCGCGCAACATCAGCGTGCAGGCGCACAAGAAGGTGCTTTTTTTTACCCTTGAAATGACCAAGGAGCAGGTGGCGCAGCGTGTGCTTTCAATGGAGGCCCTTGTGCCCGGCCATAAGATGCGCAGCGGCGACTTCCGCCCTGAGGACTGGGAAAAGCTTGGCGAAGCCGTGGCCAAGCTCAGCGACTGCGAACTGTGGTTTGACGACACATCATCCATTACGGTGCAGGAGATCAAGGCCCGCGCCCGTCGGCTCAAGGGCGTGGAATGTGTGGTGATTGACTATCTCGGCCTGATTCAATCCGGCAAGCGGACGGAGAACCGTGTGCAGGAGGTCAGCGAGATCACCCGTCAGCTTAAGATGATGGCAAAGGATCTGAACATCCCGGTTATTTGCTGCGCCCAGCTTTCGCGCGGGACGGAGGGACGCGGAAAATCGCACCGCCCGCAGCTTTCCGATCTGCGCGAATCCGGCTCCATTGAACAGGATGCCGACATTGTCCTGCTGCTCTACCGCGAAGCCTACTACCAGAACGAGCAGGAGAGCGGCGAGGTGGAACTACCGGAATCCAACGAAATGGAGATCATCGTCGCCAAGAACCGCCACGGCTTCACCAAGACCGTCGGCTTTATTTGGGACGAGGAACATACGCTGCTCCTGCCGAGGGAAACCAATTATGACCTTATCGGATATTGACTTATCAGATCTTGCCGCGGCGGAAACGCAGCGTCATAAAATGCTTTTGAACAGCGCTGGAGAACCCGGCGCTTTCGTATTGGCGGGGCTTTCGGGCGGGGCGGATTCAGTTGCGTTGCTGCACTGGCTCTGCGGGCAGCGGGATGCATTGGGCCTGCGCCTGGAGGCCGCGCACGTCAACCACGGCCTGCGGGGCGAAGCCGCCGAGGCGGACGAGGCCTTTTGCCGCGAAATCGCCGCCGCTTGGGGTGTTCCGCTGCATGTGCGGCGCGCGGATGTCGCCGAAGAGGCGCGGCTGCGCGGCATTGGTATTGAAGAAGCCGGACGGGATATCCGCTATGCTTTTTTTGAACAGACCGCCCGGCAGATCGGTGCGGAAAAAGTTGCGCTGGCGCATACGCTTTCCGACCGCATTGAGACCTTTCTTTTCAACTTCAGCCGGGGCACTGCGCTGCGCGGGCTGCTTTCGATCCCGCCGACGCGAGCCTTGGGTGAGGGCACTGAAATCATCCGCCCGCTGATCGCCTGTTCGCGTGCGCAGGTGGAGGCCTATTGCACGCTGCACGGGTTGCCTTATCGGGTTGACGCAACAAACGATGACGAAAACTACCGGCGCAACGCCCTTCGGCGGAATGTAGTGCCGCCCCTCAAGGCTGCCGCGCCCGGGCTGGAAAACGCCGCGCGTAGAATGTTTTTATCCCTCACGGTGGATGAAGAGCTTCTCGCCGAAGAAGCGGACAAGCTTTATGACACCGCCAAAACGGGAGATAGAATTTGGGACGCGCAAATTTTAGCCGAGGCGCATCCCGCTCTACGGGGCCGAGCGCTGCGGCGAATCATTGCGCAGGCGGGTCGCGAACCAGCTTTTTGGCAGATCGACGAACTCAGCCGCCTGCTGCCGCGTGACGGTGCGATCACACTCGGCGGCCGGTGGGAGTTGCGCTGCAAAGATGGTGTTCTGCACTTAGCAATTGCGGAAGAGACCGTGCGAAAATGCTGGGAACAGCCACTGCGCCTGGGGAAAACGGTTCTGCCGGATGGCAGAACGCTGCAGGTGGAAAAATTTAGCGGAGATTTCACGAAAAATTTACATGAAAATCAAAAAGAGGGCTTGGCGAACTGCTTTGATTATGGTACAATCAGTGGTAATCTGATTTTGGGCACACGCAGGCCGGGCGATGCCATGCATCTTTGCAACGGAGCCGGTACAAAGCCATTGAAAAAGCTCTTTCAGGAGCGTGGAGTTTCGCCTGACGAGCGCTGGCAGTGTCTGGTGCTGCGCGATGATGCCGGTCTTGTCTGGCTGGAAGGCTTTGGCTGCGCACACCGCTGCCGCCTGACGGGCGAAACGGTTACGATGATGCGGCTGAGTATAAGACAGAATAATGGTGGGGGAGACGGGGAACATGACGGAGTCGATCACGCAGGTTCTTTTTTCGGAAAAGGAAATTGACGCCATGGTGCGGCGTTTGGCTGACGAAATCGGAAGGGCCTATGAAGGCAAGCGCCTATTGGTCATTGGAATTCTCAAGGGCGCGGTCGTCTTTCTGGCTGACCTGATTCGCTCGCTTTCCATTCCCTGTGAGCTGGAGTTCCTCCGGGTCTCCAGTTACCGCAACGAGACCACCGGCGGTGAGCTGGAGGTGCTTCACGACCTTGCGCTGCCGCTGGAAGATTATGATGTCTTGGTAGTGGAGGATATTCTCGACAGCGGCAGGACACTTTCGGCGATTTTGAAGCTCCTGCGGGAAAAGAACCCACGCAGCTTGGCGCTCTGTGCATTGTTGGATAAGCCCGCGCGGCGCCTGGTGCCGGTGGAAGCGGAATTTGTCGGCGCAAAGATTCCCGACGCCTTCGTTGTGGGCTATGGCTTGGACTATGCCCAGCGCTGGCGCTCACTGCCTTATATCGCCTGTTTGGAATTGCGCGACTGATTTTCCCCGCGATCCGGGGAAAACTGTAATAGATTTTTCAGTAAGGAGCCAACCCATTGAAAGCTAAGAAGATTGCCGCCTATGCCGCCGGAGTGTTGCTATGCTCTGCCCTTCTGGCAATGGCGATCCATTTGGTAATGAATAGCAGTAAAGACAAGCTGGACTATTCGCAACTGCTCTATAAGTTTGATACGAACCAGGTTCGGGCTTTTACGCTGAACCTGAGCAACGGCGAGCTGGAATACTGGACGAAGGATCAGGTGGAGCCGGATAAAGAGCACGGCGGCGTTATGGTCAAAAAGAGTGAGGTATCAAAGTCAAAAAAAGAAAAGGTGCCGAACGTCAATGTTTTCATTTCCGACGTCAACGAGCGCCTGCGCGAACACAACATCGCTCAAATTGACCCGAAGACACATCAGGAGACTTCGAAGGATAACCCCCAGTCGATTCACTACCAATATATCAGCGGCGCGAGCGGCTCCTGGCTGCTGGAAGTGATTCCCATGGTATTGGTCGGTGCTTTGCTTGTGGGCTTCGTTTTCGTGATGATGCGGCGGATGAATCAAAACATCAGCAACGAGAACAACCGTTCCATGAACTTTGGCAAGGCGCGGCTCCGCCAGCAGGGCAAGGATGAGAAGCGCAAGACTACCTTTGACGACGTCGCCGGTGCGGATGAGGAAAAAGAAGAACTGACTGAAATCGTTGAATTTTTGCGCAATCCGGTGCAATTCAGCGAGCTGGGCGCGCGCATCCCCAAGGGAGTGTTGCTGGTTGGCGCACCGGGTACGGGGAAAACATTGCTCGCAAGGGCTGTGGCCGGTGAGGCCGATGTGCCGTTCTTCTCCATCTCCGGCTCCGATTTTGTTGAGCTCTACGTCGGCGTGGGCGCTTCGCGTGTGCGCGACATGTTTGCCCAGGCAAAGAAGCATTCACCCTCCATCGTCTTCATCGACGAGATTGACGCCGTCGGCCGCCAGCGCGGCGCGGGCATGGGGGGCGGCCATGACGAGCGCGAACAGACGCTCAATCAGCTGCTGGTTGAAATGGATGGCTTTGGCACGAACGAAGGCGTAATCATCATCGCCGCCACCAACCGGCCCGACATCCTTGATCCGGCGCTGCTGCGTCCCGGCCGTTTTGACCGGCAGGTGACCGTACTCCAGCCGGACGTACGCGGCCGAGAGGCGATTTTGCTTGTACACGCAAGGAACAAGCCGCTTGGGCCCGACGTTGACCTGAAGGTGATTGCCCAGACGACCGCCGGGTTCACCGGGGCTGACCTTGAAAACCTGCTCAATGAGGCGGCTCTGCTAGCCGCGCGCAACAAAAAACGCGCCATCACGCACTTGGAAATTGAGAACGCCATGCTCAAGATCGTGGTGGGCACGGAGAAAAAATCCCACAAGAAGACCGAGAAGGATCTACGCCTGACGGCCTTTCATGAGGCGGGGCACGCCGTCGCAGCGTATTACACGCCCTCCCAAGATCCTGTGCACCAGATATCGATCATTTCGCGCGGGTTGGCGGCCGGATTCACCATGCATTTGCCGCAGGAGGATAAGGAGAGCATCAGCAAGACGGACATGGAGGATGACATCGTCTGCCTGCTGGGTGGCCGTGTGGCCGAAGCACTTGTGCTCAACGATATTTCAACCGGCGCTTCGAACGACATTGAACGCGCCACCAAGCTTGCGCGCGACATGGTCACCCGCTACGGCATGAGCAGCGCGCTTGGCCCCGTTGCTTACGGTTCTGACCACGACGCGGTATTCCTGGGCCGGGATTACAGCCAGACCCGCACCTATTCGGAATATATGGCCGAGCACATTGACATTGAGGTGAAGCGGATTATTGAGGCCGCCTACGCTCGAACGGAGGATATTCTGAACGGGCATATGGATCAACTGAACCTGATCGCGGCCAAGCTGCTTGAGGTCGAGACCATGAGCGGCGAGCGGTTCGCGGAACTGATGCGAACGTCGGAGGAATGATCATCTGATACTATTCCTTGACTTAAATGCATGCGGACGGCCAATCGCCGCCCCTGCGAAATCAGTATACTCTGTGGAATCACATAGGAGGTCGTATCCATGAAGCGTAAACGCATTGCGCAAGTCGTTTTAGCTCTAGCCATCATCGCTGTCGGCGTGCTGCTGGCGCTGGATCACCTGACCCGCTTCGACGTCTGGGGCAATATTCTCAGTTGGTGGCCGGTGCTGCTGGCGGCGCTGTCAGTGCTTTGGATGCTGCGCAGCCGCCCGAATTATGCCAACACGTTTTTGCTGGGTTTTTCCGTCCTGCTCCTGTTTTGGTATAAGGCCTGGTGGCTGGATTTGGACGGCGAGCTTGGCATCGCCACGGGGGCATATGCACTGGTGCTGCTGGGCGTTTGGATACTGATCCGCGCCTTTCGCCCCCGCAAATGGGCGGAGGAGACGCCGCCGCAGCAACCGCACGTCGGCTACGCGCCGCCGCAGGGTGGCGTGCCGGATAGCACCCCCTCCTTCGACTATTTTGATGTGCTGGGCGGCGGCACCCACATCTGCCTGAGCAAAAACCTCATCGGCGGGCAGGTGACCGCCGTGCTGGGCGGCTCGACGCTCGATCTTTCACAGGCCGATTTTACGCAGCCGCTGACCGTCCGTGCGACCGCCATTTTGGGCGGCATCGATATCATCACCCCGCCGCATGTTCGCGTGGAATTGCGCGGCTCCAACCTGTTGGGGGGCTGCGACGCGGATAAGATCACCGGGCGGCCCTATGATCCCGCGCACCCGGTGTTGACGGTGCAGTACTTTACTTTTTGCGGCGGAATTGATATAAAATAATCAGTCGTAGGGCCGAACTGTGTTCGCCCGCGATCACATCAATCCCAATGGGAGGACACATGCCAAAACGCAAAGAATACGGCAACGAAAGCCTGACCATGCTCAAGGGCGCGGATAAGGTTCGTAAACGCCCTTCGGTCATTTTTGGCTCCGACGGGCTGGAAGGCTGCGAGCATTCGGTGTTCGAGATCATCTCCAACAGCGTGGATGAGGCGCGCGAGGGCCACGGTAACAAGATCACCGTCACGAGTTTTGCGGACGGTTCAGTCGAAGTGCAGGATTTGGCGCAGGGCATCCCGGTGGAGTTCAACGAGCGGGAGCAGCGCTGGAACTGGGAACTGGCCTTCTGCGAGCTTTGGGCCGGCGGAAAGTACGACAACAACGAAGACGGCAGCTATACATATTCCCTCGGCCTGAACGGGCTGGGGCTTTCCGCAACCCAGATGGCTGCGGAGTGGATGGAAGCGGAGGTGCGCAGAGATGGGTTCCGCTATCTGCTGCGCTTTGAAAGAGGCTATAACGTCGGTGGCCTGCAAAAGGAACCTTACGCGAAGAAGGACACCGGCAGCCGCATCCGCTGGAAGCCGGATCTGGAAGTTTTCACGGAGATCGCGATCCCGCCCGAATATTATCGGGACACGCTTAAGCGGCAGGCCGTGGTCAACCAGGGAGTACATTTTTATTTTCGCAACGAGACTGCGCCGGGTAGATTCGAGCAGGAAGAGTTTATTTACGCAAACGGCATCGTCGACTACATCGCCGAGCAGGCGGAGGACGAGCGCCTGACAGAGATCCAGTTCTGGAGCGCACAGCGCGCCGGGCGCGACCGCGAGGATCAGCCGGAATACAAGCTGAAAATTACCGCCGCCCTCTGCTTTTCCCGGTCGAGGCAGTGGAAAGAATATTACCACAACTCGAGTTTTCTTGAATATGGCGGCGCACCGGATAAGGCCGTGCAGAGCGCCTTCGTGGGGCATATGGATGCCTGGCTCAAGAACGGGCGGTATAACAAAAGCGACCCGCGCGTCAAGTTTCAGGATATCGCGGACTGTCTGCTGTTGGTGGTCTCCAGTTTTTCGACCCAGACCAGTTACCAGAACCAGACCAAGAAGGCCATCACAAACCGGTTCATCCAGGAGGCCATGACGGAGTTTTTCCGCCACCAGTTGGAGATTTACTTTCTTGAAAACCCCCTGGAGGCCGAGAAGATCACCGAGCAGGTGCTGATCAACCTGCGCAGCCGCGTGCGGGCCGAGCAGACCCGCATCAGCCTCAAGAGCAGCCTGCAAAAGAGCAATTCCCTGACCAACCGGGTGCAGAAGTTCGTTGACTGCCGCAGCCGCGACGTTGCCGAGCGCGAAATCTACATCGTGGAAGGGGATTCCGCCTTGGGCGCCTGCAAGCAGGCCCGGGATTCCGAGTTTCAGGCGATCATCCCCGTACGCGGCAAGATACTGAATTGTCTTAAATCAGATTACAGCAAGATTTTCAAGAATGAGATCATCCTTGATCTGATTCGTGTGCTGGGCTGTGGCGTGCAGGTGCAGGGTAAGGCAGCCAAAGAGTTCTCTTCCTTTGACCTGAATCAGCTGAGTTGGAACAAGGTGATCATCTGCACCGATGCCGACTTCGACGGATTCCAGATACGCACGTTGATCCTGACGATGATTTACTGCCTGATGCCCGCGTTGATTGATGCGGGCAAGGTCTATATCGCCGAATCGCCGCTCTATGAAATCAACGCGGGGAATGAAACCTGGTTTGCCTATACAGAGCGGGAAAAGACGCAGGCGCTCGCCGCGCTGGAGGGCAGAAAATATACGATGCAGCGCAGCAAGGGGTTGGGCGAAAACGACGCCGATATGATGAGCCTGACGACGATGAACCCCGCCACGCGCCGCCTGATCCAAGTCTGCCCCGCCGAGGCAAAAGCCACGGCAGATATGTTTGATCTTATGGAAGGCGACAACCTGGCCGGGCGGAAGGAACATATCGCCCTTTACGGGCATGAATATCTGGAACTGGCCGATGTCTCGTGATTTTTGGCGGAAAGCGTAGCGCAAATAAAAAAGAAGGGGTTTGCCCCTTCTTTTTTTAATGCAGCACGTATCTAGGCTATGCTCACCGGCCTCAATGAAAACAAATGCGCGATTGCGGCATATGATGAGAGAGAAAAGGAGGTCTTCTCATGCCGATGTACCGCAATTTATCTATGCCCAACATATGTAGAACGAGTGGTTGCAGCCGAATCTCTTGCACGATGATCAAGGGTTGCCAGCCTTCGCCTGTTTGCCCTAAGCCAAATCCCCGATGCAGCGCCTATCGCGGTTGCTGTAATGCTTCTTGCCAGCCATGCTGCTGCGCTCCTTGCCGCTATATTCGCATAACCGGCCCCCGCAACGGCGGCAGTGCCAACCCGACGGATCCAGTCGTCGGGCAAGGAACGCCTTTCTGCCGCACAGATTTGTACATTGACGGAGGATTTGCGGGCTCTGTCTGCGTCGACGCCAGCGGAAACTGGAAATACCGTCCCCCGACACCATGGACCGGCGGGCGCCATTGCGTTCGCGCGGTCTTGATCTGCCCAGGCGACTACAATGGAAATCCGCCGGAGGACACATCGTGCTTTTGCGTTGCACAAGGCACCGAGATCCATATCACCGCTCCCCAGAATGGAGGCAGCGCTGACCCGGGGGATCCGGTCACCGGCACCGGAGCGCCCGGCTGCGAAGTTGAGCTTTACAGTGACGGCATCTTTTCCGGACGCATACCTGTTGACCCAGGCGGTCACTGGGTCTATCAACCGCCTATACCCTGGAATACGGGGGTCCACTGTGTGCGGGCGATCCTGCGCTGCGAATGCGGAAGCCCGATACCACCCGAGGCCATCAGTTGCTTTGAAGTGCCCAGTATCCAAATCACCGGGCCTGAGGACGGCGGCAGCGCTGACCCGGAAGACCCGGTTACCGGAACAGGCGAGCCCGGGTGCGAAGCGGAGCTTTTTGTCGATGGCGTACCGGTCGGTCGGGTACCCATCGACGAGAACGGCGACTGGATCTACGAGCCCAACCCGCCTTGGACACAGGGCCGCCATTGCGTGCGTGCCGTGCTCAGATGCCCGGACAGCACAAATCCCAATCCGCCTCAGGATGAAACCTGTTTTGACGTGGTCTACCCTGCCTGCCCGCCTCCACCCATCGATCTGCCGGAGCTGAATGAGATCATCGCATCCTCAAGGCCCTCCATTGCGGGACGCGGGGTTCCAGGAAGCCAGGTGCAGGTGTGTGTGCAGGACAGTCTTGGCGCGACCGTATTTTGTGAAACCACGACGCTGTTTGAGGATGGCGAGTGGGGCGTGCAAGCGCCGACCGACCTGCCGGATGGCACATACACCGTCATAGCC
>JAVBOZ010000077.1:0-3288 GCA_031549985.1 Oscillospiraceae bacterium
TTCCTCGTTGATCGCCTGCCAATAAAGGTGCACCGTATCCCCTTTGATGGCATAAGAATCCGCAAAATCGGTGCTGACGGTCTTGCGCTTGGTGAACCCTTTTTCAGCCAGCTGGTCGGCAAAAAGCGCGGCCATTTTGGCGTCGGGGAATTGCAGGCGGCTTTCCATTGTGCAGTTTGTGCGCGGCGCCGAAAACAGGTTCGGCAAGATGCCGAAGGCAAAGCCGGTCTCCCACCAGCAGTCCTCCATAGGCCGGTTAAAGAGCTTCTCCCCTTCCCGGTAGATGGTCATTTCCATGCCGATCCAGTCGGCTTTTTCGGCGCAGTCGTAGTGTTCCAGCTCACGCTGCACCGGTTTGTTATAGATGCCGATTTCACCGCCCGTGAAAAGGAGCATCCCGTAGGAACCTTTCCAGAGCTGCACCAGCCAGTCGCGCTCGTCGTAACGGAACTTGCAATGAATCGTATCGGCAAAGCACCAGGCGAGAAAGGTGAAGCGGTCATACAGCTCATTGAAGCCAAACAACGCCTGGGGCGGTTCCTTCTCCGTGTAAAAATACCCACCCTGCGGGGAATACATAAAGGAGAGGACAACGAAGTTTGCCCAAAACAGATCCCGGAGCAGAATGCCCAGGCTTTCGGTCGGAACGCCAATCGGAGCCGCAGCCGGAGCAGCAGTAGTGGCCGGCGCAGCCGAGACACCGCCGGCTGAAAAACCAACTGCCGAAAAAAGGAATAGCAGCGCCAACAGGGCGGACAGAGGACGGGTAATGCGTCTGCGCTTTTGCATAAAAAATTCATTCCTTTCTGAATTTCGGAAAAATTCCATGCGTGAAACAGAGCCAGGCACCAACAGAGCATGAAACTGCATCTTTCACGCTGTCATCTTCTTTCATTGTTTCATTGGTAAATCGCGCATCAAGTCAGACTTTATATCAAAAAATACAAGCTCTAAAAGTGTTTGCTTTTGCTATAAGAAATATGCGGTGCATACGCAATTTGCTATAAACATTGCTATTACGCATGCGATCAGCAACAGAAGCAGGCAAAACGCTTGCATTCCCATCAAATCTCTGCCATAATAGTATATGAAAAGACAGAAAGGCGGTCACAGATACACCATGGACTTTCATGAACTTTTACAGCTAGACGAAACACAGCGCCTGCGGGCGATTGCGTTGTGTCGCGCGGCGGGGGTGCGCATCCCCTGCGCCGACGGGGTGATCGTCGCCCCCGGCGTTAACGTTGGCGTGGGCACGCTCCTGTTGCCCGGCACGATACTGCTGGGAGGATGCGAAATCGGCGAGAATTGCGTACTGGGGCCAAACACCGTCTTGAGCGAAACCACAGTGGGCGCGGGCTGCGAGCTGAACAGCGTGCAGGGGGAGGGCGCAACGATCGGCGAGGACTGCCAGATAGGCCCCTTTGTTCGCCTGCGGCCTGGGACAAGGTTGGGGCGCGGGCTGCGCATCGGCAACTTTGTGGAACTGAAAAACGCCGAGATCGGTGATGGCACAAAGATCGCCCACCTTTCCTATATCGGCGACGCAACCTTCGGCAAGGGCGTCAACGTGGGCTGCGGGCTGGCGGTCGCCAATTACGACGGAAAGCAAAAACACCGCACGGTAGTCGGGGATAACGTCTTTTTAGGCTGTCACAATGCACTGGTCGCGCCGGTGAGCGTCGGCGAGGGCGCGTATACCGCGGCGGGTTCGACCGTCACGCAGGATGTACCACCGGGCGCACTGGCCATCGCAAGGGCCAGGCAGGTGAACAAGCAGGGCAAGGGGAAATGACCATCTGCACAGCACCGCGCCGGGCGCCGCATTTTCCGTGACAGATTTCACGCGGATTTCCGTGGGCTTCCCACTTTACCCCTTGCATCTCGTCCATGAATGCGTTATAATGATATCAGACAGATCATTCAACGCATTGATCGTGCGTTTGTTGTATGTTGCAAATAAATTAAGCCAGCCCAGATTGTATCAGGAAAGGCGGATCAAATAATGGCGGATCTTGCGGGTGACTATCAAAATGCAGTTCCTTTTGGGCAGCTAGGCATTTTGCCGCTGCCGGGGACGGAGGAACTTGCGCGACGCATCGACGACTACATCGCCTCGTGGCGGCGCGATTATGTGGCAAATCTCCCCGCCGACGACATTTTGCACCGCTATGTGCAGGAAAGCTACATCATCGACGCCAATTTCCCGCGCTTCGGAACCGGGGAAGGCAAGGCGATGATCAGCCAATCGGTACGCGGCTACGACCTCTTTTTGATCAGCGACTGCTTCAATTACGGCGTGACTTACGAAATGTATGGGCGGGATATTCCGACCAGCCCGGACGAGCACTTTGCCAACCTCAAGCGCGCCATCAGCGCGGCGGGGGGCAAGGAGCGCCGCCTGACCGTGATCATGCCGATGCTTTATGAAGGCCGGCAGCACCGCCGCTCCGGCCGCGAATCTCTGGATTGTTCCATGGCGCTCCAGGAATTGGAGCACATGGGAGTCAAGAACATCATTACCTTCGACGCGCACGACGCCCGGGTGCAGAACGCAATTCCGCACTGCGGGTTCGAAAACGTACCCTCCATCTATCAAATGATTAAAGCGCTGCTCAACACTGTGCCGGATATTACGATCCATAAAGATCACCTGATGGTGGTCTCCCCGGATGAAGGCGGCATGGCGCGCAGCATTGTGTTCTCAAACATGCTGGGGGTCGACCTGGGTATGTTTTATAAGCGCCGTGATTTTTCCACGATCATAAAGGGACGAAATCCCATTGTTGCCCACGAGTTTTTGGGGGATAATGTGGAGGGCAAGGACATCATCGTCGTCGACGACATGATCTCTTCCGGCGATTCAGCGCTGGAGGTCGCCGCCAAGCTCAAGGAAATGGGTGCCGAGCGTGTGTTTTTCTGCGTGGCGTTCGGCCTTTTCAGTGCGGGGCTGGAGCGCATTGACACAGCCTATGACGCAGGCATGTTTGACAAAATTTTCACCGCCAACATGATCTATACCCCGCCCGAACTGTTGACGCGGCCGTGGTATGTCAGCGTTGAAATGTCCAAATACCTTGCCTATATCATCGACACCATCAACCACGACATGTCGCTCAGCCATTTGCTTTCGCCTCGGGACCGCATCCAAAAGCTGCTGGTTGAAAAGGGGCACCGGCTGGGCTGATGCGCAAGTCCCTGCGTGCCCGGATCGAACAATCATTTTAGCTATTTTAGACGAGTATATTGATTCCTTATCGCTGCGGGCGGCCTGACGCCGCCCGTCAT
>JAVBOZ010000002.1:0-3992 GCA_031549985.1 Oscillospiraceae bacterium
CTGACCGACGCCGACCACGACCAGTCGTTCGGGAATCTGCTCCAGATCGAGGATTTCCCTGTTGGTTAGGCCGAACCCGCTGCTGCAGGCCTCCGCGAGGCCCGGGATGGGCGGCAGAACCGGCTCGGAGCCGGTAGCAACCAACAGCTTTTTGCCGATATAGTCATTGCCGTTAACCTTGACCGCAAAGCCTTCCGGCGTCTTGCCCTGGATCTCGCCAAAGCCCTGTGCCACGGTTACGCCGTTGCGTTTTAGCTGCGCGGCTACGCCGGAGACCAGCGTTCGAACAACCTTGTTCTTTCGCGCGACCACCTTTTGCTGATCCAGTGCCGCACCGGTTGCTGTTACGCCGTATTTTTCGCCACCGCCGCTGGCGTAGTCAAATATTTTCGCACTGTGCAGAAATGTCTTGGAAGGCACGCAGCCCTCATTGAGGCATACCCCGCCCAGTGCGCGCTTTTCGATCACAAGCGTCCTCAGCCCGGCATGCCCGGCCCGCTCGCCCGCCAGATAGCCGCCCGGACCCCCGCCCAGGATGATCAGGTCATAAACTTCGCTCATTGCGAACCTCCTGCCTACCGCGTTAAAAGCGCGGTGAAATTCTCCAGATTTTCCCTCAGCTCCATCAAGAACCGCGCCGCGGGCGCGC
Source organism: Oscillospiraceae bacterium (assembly GCA_031549985.1). Lineage (GTDB taxonomy): Bacteria > Bacillota > Clostridia > Oscillospirales > Acutalibacteraceae > WRMQ01. The sequence goes on from JAVBOZ010000002.1 coordinate 650, forward strand.
CGTCGACAGCACGATGGTCATAGGTTAGCGAAAGCCCCATCGCCGGGTACGTCCGCATCAGACCGTCCGACACGTGAATCCTCTGCACGATGGCGCAGACGCCCAAAATTCCCGTCTGTGGCGGGTTAATTACGGGCGTAAAGCTTTCGACGCCCAGAGCGCCCAAGTTGCTCACCGTAAAGGTACCGCCACGCATCGCGTCAGGCGTCGTCGTCCCGGTTTGCGCGTCCTTGATCAGCTTTTTCGCGGCGGCTGAAAGAGCCGGCAACGTCATCGCGTCCGCATTAAAGAGCGTCGGCACCAACAGCCCGCGCGGCGTATCCACCGCAACCCCAAGATGCACACCCGCAAAGCGGTGCAGTTCCTCGCCGATCAGGTGTGCGTTAAGATCCCGGTGATTCTTCAGGGTTTTTGCGACCGCGTATAGCAGCATATCATTCAGCGTGATCCCCACAAGGGCGGGGTCGCTTTCCGCCTTCAGCATGGCACGGTATTGCAGGATAGACGAAGCGTCAAAGCTCGCGTTGTTCGTCAGCTGGGCCATGGTTGCAAGTGAGTGGGTCATAGATTTGGCGATCGCCCTGCGCACACTGCTGAGTCGAATGACTTCCACGCCGTCATTTTGGGGCGGGGGAGGGTTCGCCTCCAAATCGGCCACGGTGATCCGCCCGCCGATGCCCGTCCCGATCATGCCGGGGGCTTGCGCACCGCCAGCCAGCGCGGCACCGGTATAAATCGCGCCGCCCTGCGTTGCCGCGCGAATGTCGCGTTCAATCACCCTGCCTTCAGGGCCTGTGCCACGCAGAAAGCGAGGGTCAACGCCTACTCTTTGCGCCAGCGCCCTTGCGCGGGGCGAAACTTTTTCGCCACCGCTCACGGCATTGTCTGCGCCTATCATGCCAGCGGGCGCTGCCTGAGCTTGTTCCTTCATTTGTGGGGAAGGAGCGGTTGCCGTTTCCGCGGCGGGCTGTGCGATCAGCGCGGAGATATCTTCGCCGGGTTCGCCCAATACACAGACCGTCGCCAGCACCGGCACCTCGTCGCCTTCCTGTGCGAATATTTCGAGCAATTCGCCGTCCTCTTTTGCCTCCTCGTCTGCCGTCGCCTTATCTGTTTCATAGGAGAAGAGAAGTTCGCCCTTCTTCACTTTTTCGCCCGTTTGCTTATGCCATTGGGTGATGATGCAGCTTTCGACCGATATCCCCACCTTGGGCATGATGACCGCCGTTGCCATAACTTGCTTCCTTTCAAGAGAGTATCAGAGCATCTTGGCGTTTTTTAGCAGATATGTCTCTGCCTTAGCGCACCAAAGGCCGTTGTTATCCGCCACGATCGCGTGCAGCGCGGCAAAGAGCGGGTTCGCCGCGCCCTCGGCCTCAAAGTCGCTGATCGCCGTCAGCGGCATAGATATATTGGTGTAAATCAGCTTTTTGCCGCCCGGAATCTGCGGCAGGCGCAGCGTCGCGTCCGCAGCGGCGTCGAGGCCGCCGACGTGTGTAATCATCGCCGCCGGGTTGATCAGGCCTTTTTCCATCATGGCGATGGATTCCTGCATATCCGCAGTATTCCCGCCCGAGGTGCCGGTAATGTGCGTGGATAGGTAATGTGCATTATAAAAGTTAAAATTCGCCGAAAAGGCGGGGTCGGTCGGCCCGGCGAAGAAGTTCAGGCAGCCGTCCCTGCCCAATAGCGCGTCTCCCAATTCCACCACCGGCCGCACCGGCGCATAAACGAACACGTCGTCATAACCCGCGCCGCCGGTCAGCCCCCGCAGGTGCGCGGCGGGGTCGCCGATCTGCGCGGTGTTGACGTAAACCAGCCGGACGCCATTTTGCGCGGCGCGTTCGGGCGACACCAGGGCTTCGGCCCGCTCAAGGCGGGCGCTGTCAATGTCCGTTACGACCAGCAGAGCGGGTCGCCGGTGGCAGGCGATGGCGTACTGAACCGCGCCCAGACCCATGGGGCCCGCGCCGGCCAAAATGGCCATGTTGCCCCCCCGTACGATCCCCATGTCGTGGATATAAGAGCCGGGCGTTGTGTGGTAGCTAGCGTGAAAGCCGCCAATAATGCAAGACATCGGCTCAGCCAGCGAGCCATAAAAATAGGCCTCACCGTCATAGGGCAGAAGGCAGTGCTCTTCCATGAACATCGCCGGAATGACCACATGGGTGGCGTCGCCGCCGACATAGGGGAACGAATACCCCGGCGCGGCCAACGAGCCTTTATAGTTGATGTTTGGCTGGATCACAAACTTCATGCCTTCGCGGTATTGGTGCCGCCAATTCCGCCCGACGGCAACGATTTCGCCGCAGAATTCGTGCCCGATGATGACGGGGTTTTGGGCGACGTCGTCCGGCACCCGCTTATGGGCGGCTCCCTGGATCGCTGCTTTATAAGACGACATGCAAAGGCTATCTGACACGATGTGCGCCAGTATCTCGTCGTCGGTGATCGCCGGGAGCGCGAACTCTTCCAACCGCAGGTCGTTTTTGCCATACAGCCGCAACGCTTTTGTTTTCATGTATATGATCCATCCTTTTGAAGTTTTTGCGCGCACAAAACTTATGGTTTGGAAAACAGCCGGGCGTGATTTTTCAAACTTTACCTCTCAATTCACCATTGGCGCAGCATGATCCAAGTCAGGCAACGTGAACCGGATTTTATTTTAACATGATTTAGTTTTGAAAGCAAGACTTTTCCAAGCCGGCGCGAAAAGATCGTGCTAAGTTTTTCTGATTCCGGTGTCCCAGGCTATGACCTCGCGGGCCGTGTGACGACGATGCTGGGCAGCGACGGCACACGCACCGAAGTGAGCTATGACGAGGGAATAAACACGCCCAACCGCTTGACGTTCAGCAGAAATGGTGCTACAATTTCAGATGTAAGCTACGATAAGACGCATTTGCCAAGTGAGGAGGTATTGCAATGCACAAAACAAAGTTTCGTTTGAAAGTTTTCATCATTGCTTTCGTTGTCTTATGTGTTTATTCGTTTGCAGCGATTGGCTTGGCTGTGACAACTTGGCGGGAAATAAGTGAAATCCGACAGGAGTTTTATGCGATATCTATTTGGATGGCAACTTATTTTTCGATCCTTTTTATTGGCAGGGTTGTGCAACTCAGTATGGAGGTAAAACAAAAAGACAAAAAAAAGATAGAAAGAGTTGGATGGCTGAGTACTGTTGCTTCGATTGTTTGGTTTAGTGCGGGGGGGGCTTTGGTTTCACAAGCTGTCTTGTTCAAGTAGTTTACAGACTGCAATAGCCTATATGCATTTGCGGTGCCGCACCAGCAAAATCGTGAACGGTGTAACCACGACCTACACCTATTCCGGCAACCTGTTG
>JAVBOZ010000085.1:0-3046 GCA_031549985.1 Oscillospiraceae bacterium
GTGCCCATGCCAAAACACAAGATTCCCCGCACTTTCGCGCGTACGCAGTAGTCCAGGATGCCTCGTAGGTTCTCCTCAGTGTCGTTGATGAACGGCAGAATGGGGCAGAGCCAAACCACCGTCGGAATCCCGGCGTCCCGCAGGGTCTCGAGCGCGGCGAAGCGCTCGGCGGTGGTCGAGACGTTGGGTTCGACAATGCGGCAGAGTTCCTCGTCAAAGGTGGTCAGCGTCATCTGCACCACGCATTTTGTCTTGGCGTCAATCGCCTTGAATATGTCCAAATCCCGCAGGACGCGGGTTGACCTTGTCAGGATCGCAAGGCCATAGCCATAGCGTTCGATCAGTTGCAAGCATTGTCTGGTGAGCCGCAGTTCCTCTTCCAAGGGGATATACGGGTCACACATCGCGCCGGTGCTGATCATGCAGGGCTTTCGTTTGCGCCGGAGCTGGTTCTCCAGAATCCGGGCCGCGTCACGCTTGACCTCGATGTCCTCAAAGTCGTGCCGCATCTGGTAGCAGGCACTGCGGCTGTCGCAATAGATGCAGCCGTGGGTGCAGCCCCGGTAAAGGTTCATGCCGTTCTGCGGCGAAAGGATGGTCTTATAGTCAGCATAATGCATGGCTACACCTACTGTTTTTCGCCCACGAGCTGTACCTTTAAAATGTTCGTCGTACCCGCCGTGCCCAGCGGAACGCCCCCCGTAATGACGACGGTGTCGCCGTCCTCGGCAAGGTCGATCTGCTTGGCGCAGTCGATGGCGTGAATGAACAGGTCGTCCGTGGAGTTTTGCAGCCGCGCTTTCACCGGATAGACACCCCAGGAAAGTGCCAGCTGATGGAAGGTCTTTTCGATGGGCGTCGCCGCGACGATGGGCACCTGGGGGCGGAATTTCGACATGCGCCGGGCGGTCTCGCCGGATTTCGTGACCGCGATGATCGAGCGTGCGTGAATATCCCGCGCGGTTGTGCAGGTGGCGTCGCAGATGGCATTGGTGATGTCGGCGGCGTCCATGTCATAGCGAATATCGCGGTAGGCGTCTTGGGCAAAGGCGTCTTTTTCCGCCTGACGGGCGATGTTGGCCATCACCTCCACTGCGCGCACGGGATACTGCCCGGCGGCGCTTTCAGCTGAGAGCATGACGGCGGAGGTGCCGTCGAACACGGCGTTGGCCACGTCGGTGATTTCCGCCCGCGTGGGGTTGGGGCTGCTCACCATGGATTCCAGCATCTGCGTGGCGGTGATCGCCATTTTGCCGGAGCTATAGCAGGCCTTGATAAACTTTTTTTGCAACCCCGGCAGTCTTTCGTATTCCACTTCCACACCCATATCGCCCCGAGCAACCATGATCCCGTCGGAATGGGCAAGGATCTCGTCAAATTTCTCCGTTCCCTCCAAGTTTTCGATCTTGGAGATGATCTTGATGCTGTGCCCGCCATTGTAATCCAAAAATTTTCGCAGCGCGATCACGTCTTCTCGCCGCCGAACAAAAGAAGCGGCCACAAAATCAATGTCCTGCTTGATGCCAAACAACAGGTCGGCCTTATCCGCCTCACTCAGATAGGGCATGCTGAAACGGCTGCCCGGTATGTTGATGCTCTTGCGGTTCTTGAGCAGGCCGCCCGTCTCCACCTCGCATTCGACGGTTGCAGCGTCCGCACCCAACACGCGCAGGGAAATTCTTCCGTCGTCCAGCAAAAGGCGCATACCCGGCTCCGCCTGACGCGGCAGCGCGCGGTAGCTGATGGAAACCGCTTCGGCGCTGCCCATGATTTCGTCGGTTGTCAGCGTGATTTTTGCGCCTTTCTCCAGCCGTACCGCGCCGCCTTCGAGCAGACCAATGCGAATCTCCGGCCCCTTGGTATCCAGCATGACCGCCGCAGCCAAACCCATTTCATCCCGCACCTGGCGGAACAGCGCAATCAGCTCTTTGTGGCTTTCATGCGTCCCGTGCGAAAAATTCAGGCGGGCGACGTTCATACCGGCCTCCAGCATCGCGCGCACCGTTTTGGCGTCACAACTGGCCGGCCCCAGCGTACAGACGATCTTAGTCTTGCGCATACCAAATTCTCCTATGCATCAAAATGGCATTGAATAAGCAGTGGTGTAAATCGAACCGTATTATTCTAGCACAATTTGATTGCTTCCGCAACCGTTTATAAAAAGATTCAAGCGGCCAATTGAAGCCCCACGGGCGTCACTGCTGAACCTTCATTTGCTCTGGGCTGTCATCTGCTCCTGCTTTTTGGCTTCCGACTTCTGACCCAGTTCATTCGTATTGATGCTCTTGCCGAACACGAAATAGCGCTGAAACAGGAACTCGGTCACCCCGTTGACCAGCATGGTGCCGACCAAAACGGCATATTCCACCCAATGCTCCGAAAAACGCGCCGTCAGCGCGTTGCCCCACCAGGTGGAAAGCGGCGTGAACACGCAGTAATAGCCGAGTACCTTCAGCATAGCAATGGGCACGTTGCTGGCGCTCTTGAATGTATATCTGCGATTGAGCGTAAAGTTCCACAGCACAGAAAGCACCAGGGCGATGAAATAACTCGGCCCATACGGATTGTTCGCGTCGTGAAAGACGTTGAACTCCGTCAGTAAAGTAAAGGTCAGCAGCTGAATCCCCCCGGCGGAGGCGGCAAAAAAGAAGTACTTGATTGTCTGCGCGGCGTTTTCTTTTGCGGTTAGCTTAACAGGTTCAGGCATAGTTATTTTTCCCTTTCATCCTATCTTCCTTACAGGTTCGCGCAAACGAACCCCCGGCGCGCCAAGGACGGCCGGGGGCATATCGCTGATTTGCGGGCACTTGAAATCAGAATGACAAGTATTTCTTGAGCAAGAACAGGAACGACTCGAAGTAGCCCATGCCACCCAAGATCTTATAGATATTGCCGTTAAGTATCTCTGCCTGGTCGGCGGCCGATTTCAGAAAATCCGCTTTCAACCGCGTCCAGAAGGTATCCTCCGGAGGCTGGGGCGCTTCACGCAGCCCGGCGTCGATCATCGCGGCGTTCATTAGCGCGAGCACAGCGTCTACCTTCACTT
>JAVBOZ010000023.1:0-15410 GCA_031549985.1 Oscillospiraceae bacterium
CGTTTTCGCAGCCCAGCACGGCCCGCGCCGCCTCCGTGGCAAGCGGAAGTACGCGGTTCAGCTTCACTAAGCGAACGGAGATACCCTGGATTCGCAATTTCTGCGCGGCCTCACAGGCGGCAACAAAAAGGCGGCCGTAAGTCACGATGGCGAGCGGAGCATCCGCTGGGCCGAAGGCGTCAAAGTCGGCCTGCGTAGGCGTAAACTCAGACGGCAGTTCGCCGGGGCAACCCCGATAAAAGCGGAGAACGACGGGGGAAAACCCGGACGGCGGGCTTTCCACTGCCTGTCGCAGGCGCAGGCGCAGCTCCGCCCGCGTGACGGGCGCATAGACCGCCGCGCCCGGAATGCTCCCGCAAAAGGCGACGTCATAAAGGCCATGGTGGGTCGCGCCGTCCTCGCCCACAAAACCCGCGCGGTCGACAGCGACCACGAGGGGCAGGCCCTGAAGGGCTGCGTCGTGCAGCAGCTGGTCATATGCCCGCTGCAAAAAGGTTGAATAGACGGCAAAGACCGGGCGCAGCCCTTGCTTTGCCAGCCCGGCGGCGAAGGTCACCGCGTGGGCTTCGGCGATGCCGACATCAAAAAAGCGCTCGGGGTAACGCGCCTCAAACGACGAAAGCCCCGTCCCCATGCTCATCGCTGCCGTCACCGCGCAGACGGCGGGGTCTTCTTCAGCCAATGCGCAGAGCTCTTCGCCAAAGATGGAAGAAAAGCTCTGGCCGCAGGGGAGCGGTTCGCCCGTCTCAAGGTCAAACTGCGGAACGCCGTGAAACGATTCCGGAGAGCGCTCTGCGAAGGAATAACCCTTGCCCTTGATGGTGCAAACATGCACCAGCGCCGGACGCGGCACAATCTTCGCGCTTTCCAGCGCGGCGCGCAGCTGCCCCACGTCGTGACCATCCACGGGGCCGATGTAAGCAAACCCCAGGTCCTCAAAAAAGGTGGTACCCGTCAGCAGACGCTTGATGATCCGCTTGATGTGGGACATGAAACCTGCCAGCGCGTCGCCGATGAAGGGTATCCGGCGTAAGAAGCGCTCCACCCGCCGCTTCGTCAGGCGATACAGTGGCTTTGTGCGCACCTTGCCCAAATACCGCGATACGCTGCCAACATTGTGCGAAATTGACATCTCGTTGTCGTTGAGCACAACGATCATCCGCGTGCCGTTTTGGCCGTGAGCGCTGCGCCCGGCGTTGTTCATCGCCTCATAAAACAGACCGCCGGTGGAAGCGCCATCGCCCAGCACCGCCACCGCGCAGCCCTCAATGTTCAAAACATGCTTCGCCTCCGCCATGCCCAGCGCGGCGGAGACCGAAGTGCTGGCATGGCCCGTGCGAAAGAAATCGTGTTCGCTTTCGGCGGGGTCAGTAAAACCCGAAAGGCCGCGGCTCTGGCGCAGCGTACCGAAGCGTTCATAGCGCCCCGTCAGGAGTTTATGCGTGTAACTCTGATGGCTGACGTCCCAGATCAGGGCGTCTTTCGGGGAATCAAAGCAAAGGTGCAGCGCGAGCGTCAACTCCACCACGCCCAAATTGGAGGCCAGATGCCCCCCGTTGCGCGAGACTGTCTCCACAAGTACCCGCCGTATTTCCTCCGCAAGCTGCGGCAGCCGGGCAGGTGGCAACGCCCGGAGATCCTCCGGGGAATGGATGGCGGAAAGAATGCTTTTCTCGTCTACGATGTTCACCTCTTTCGCTCCAAGTGGCGCACCAGCTTTCAAGTTATGATTCCCGTCTCAGCAAAAACCCCGTGAGCCATCTCAGAAAATCCGCCTCCGGGCCAAAACCCGCAAGGGCCTTCATCGCCTGCGCGTAAAGCGCTTCGGCATAGCGCCGCGCCTCTTCCAGGCCCAATAACGTGACCCAGGTACTTTTATCGTTTGCCGCGTCGCTACCAGTGGGTTTGCCCAACGCCACCGCGTCGCCTGTCACATCCAAAATATCATCCGTCAATTGAAACAACAGGCCGATGGCGTCGGCGTATATCTCAGCGGCAATCGCAGCTTCCTGCGGCGCGTTCGCGGCCAGGCAGCCCAGCAGGCAGGCCGCCTTCAACAGCGCGCCGGTCTTTTTGCGGTTCATCTCCTCCAGCCGCGCCCGCTCCACCCGATGCCCCTCAAAGGCCAGGTCGAGCGACTGTCCGCCGATCATCCCCTGCGCACCCGCCATTTCAGCGAGCAGGGTGACGGCAGCGCAGCGCGTCTGGGCGGATAGCCCGGCAGCCTGCGCCGCCAGTACGAAGGCTTGGGTGAGCAGGGCGTCACCGGCCAGCAGGGCAGTAGCCTCGCCGAATTGTTTATGGCAAGATGGTTTTCCCCGCCGAAAGTCGTCGTCGTCCATGCAGGGCAAATCGTCGTGGATCAGCGAATAGGTGTGGATCATCTCCAGCGCGGCGGCGAACGGCATAGCGAGTTCTGGATCTCCGCCGCAGAGGCGGCACCAAGCCAGCACCAACACCGGGCGAATGCGTTTGCCCCCGTTTTGCAGGCTGTAGGCCATCGCTTCGCCCACTACGCCCGCCCCTGTGGGCAGATATGCCGGAAGTGCGCGGTGAATCGCCTCAGCTTCGGCGGTCAATTGGGCGGCGTAATCAGTCATCGGTCTCCTCCTGTCCTTCCGGGCGCAGGAGCGTCAGCTTTTGTTCCGCTTCGTCCAGTGCGCGGCTCAGCGCCCCGGCCAAACGTGTGCCCTCCTCAAAAAGCTTGAGGGACTGCTCCAGGGGCAGGCTGCCCCGCTCCAACTGGTCGGCAATCTCCTCCAGGCGGCGAAAATCCGCTTCATAATCGGTGGTTGGCTGGGTCATCGTTCGTTCTCCCTAAGTTATGATATATGTGCGGGTACGCCCAGGCGTCGCACTGTGGTTTTTCTCATGTTTGCGGCGTCTGCGGCACAGCCGGCGAGCTGACCGCAGGTCCCGACGTGCCGTCCCGCAGGAACTCGACGCGGACGGCGGCTTCACCGTCGCGGAATACCAGGGCCAGTTGCTGGCCGGGCGTAAGCGCGGCGGCGCTGGTCACGGCAATGCCATCGCGTTTGACCAGGGCGTAGCCCCGCGATAAAACGCCGAGGGGACTGAGCGCGTCCAACCGCCCACAGAGCCGCGCCAAACGCGCGCGTTCGGCCTGTGTACGGGTGTTTGTGGCGCTCCAAAGGCGCAGCGCGGCGGTATCCAGCCGCTGACGTGAGGTCAGAATCAACTCCTCCGGGCGGCGCAACACGCGGCGGCGCGTCAGGTTATCCAAGGCCTTGCGCCGCTCGGCCAGCGTCACCGCCATGCTCCGCCGCATGCCCTGCGCGAAGGCCCGGGCAAGGGCGCGCAGTTCCGCCTGCTCCGGCACAGCCAATTCAGCGGCGGCCGAAGGGGTTGAGGCACGCAGGTCGGCGGCAAAATCGCAGAGCGTTGTATCCGTTTCGTGCCCCACGGCGGAAATCACCGGGATGCAGGATTCCGCTACGGCGCGGACAGCCGCTTCTTCATTGAAAGCCCAAAGGTCTTCCAGCGAACCGCCGCCCCGGCCAATGATCAGGACATCCGCCGCCAGCGTCTGGTTGAACAGCGCAATGGCCGCCGCGATCTGCGCCGCCGCGCCCGCGCCCTGCACCTGCACCGGGCAGAGAACAACCTCGGCGGCGGGGAAGCGCCGGGCCAATATGCGCAGAATATCCTGAACGGCGGCGCCGGTACCGCTGGTCACAACGCCCACCCGCCTGGGAATCGCGGGGAGAGGGCGCTTGCGTTCGGCGTCAAACAGCCCCTCTGCAGCCAGACGTTCCTTCAGCTGCTCATAGGCCAGCCAGAGCGCGCCCAGGCCATCCGGCTGCAGATCGTCAACGTATAGCTGGTATTTCCCATCGCGCTCATAAAGGGAGACACGGCCGCGCAGCAGCACCCGCATGCCGTCTTGGGGCAGAAAGGGCAGCCGCCGGTTGGCCTCGCGGAACATCACGGCGGGCACAGCCGCACCCGCGTCCTTCATGGTGAAGTACCAGTGGCCGCTGCTGTGGTTCTTGAAATTCGAAAGTTCGCCCGCAACGCAGACAAGGCGCAGCGCCTGGTCGCCTTCGAGCAAAAGTTTGACATATTTATTCAGCTGGGTAACCGATAACACTTGCAGTTGAAGGGGCATGAGCTCTCCTTTGCGTACTTTTCAGGGTTTCATCACAGTTCGCCCGCAGCCAAAATCGCGATCCCGGCGGCGTTATCCGCCGAAAAAGCAGGGGCAGCAAAGACGGCTTCGGGGAAACGCTTGCGCAAACGGCGGCGCAGCACCTCGCTGCATGCCACACCCCCCGCGAAGAGCAACGGCAACGCACCATATTGTTCACGCGCACCCTCCGCGATGCCTTCCACCGCCGCCGCAATGGATTCCAGGCAAAACAGCGCCGTATCCGCCGGGGCGCAGCCCTGCGCCAACAGCGCGCGGCATTGGTTTTCAAGGCCGGAAAAGCTGCACTGCATCCCGTTGAGCGAGGGCCTCGTCTGCCGGGGCAGCGCCCCCCTCAAGGCAAGGGTATCCAGCGCCGCACCGGCAGGGAATTGCAGCCCGCAGGCTACACCAATGCGATCCACAAGCTGACCGGCTTTCAGGTCGCCGGAACCTCCAATGCATTGCGCATCAAACGTAACATCCCCCTGCCCCGGCCTAACCAGCAGGCACTCCGTTGTCCCGCCGGAAAGATGGAAAGCAAGGAAGGGCGAATCGCACCAGGCCAGCCTGCCCGCCGAAAACAGCGCGGCCATCAAATGACCCTCCTGGTGGCTGTGACGGCGCAAAGGAACCCCCAGCGCAGCAGCGATCCCCCCGGCGACGGCTGCACCGGCCAGGAAGCAAGGCATATAGGAACCCTCCGCGCTGCGGGGGCGGTCACTGACGCCGACAGCCCGGATTTGGGCGCCCTGCGCGGCTTCGCCCAGCAGGTCCTCAAGCATTACCGGTAGCTGCACCGTGTGATGGAAAAGGGCGTCGCTTTGTCGCAGGCCCAATTCGCCCGGCTTGGCGGGCAATAACCGCTTTTGCTGCGTCACCCGCCCGGCGGCGGGGTCAAACAGCGCGGCGGAGGTTGTATAGTTGCTGGTGTCGATTCCCAGCGCCAGGGAAGTCATGCCGTCTCACCCGCCCGGGCGATGGAACCCAACACGCCATTGATGAAACGCGGGGCGTCTTCATCACCGTAAAGCTTGGCCAATTCCACGGCCTCGTTGATGCTCGCCCCGGCGGGAATGTCGTCAAAATAAAGCAGTTCGCACGCGGCAAGGCGCAGCAGCGCCAGCGAAACCCGCGAAATGCGGCTGAGCTTCCAGCCCCGCAGGTGCTGCGAAATCAGCGCGTCCAGCTCCTCCATGTGCGCGAGCGTTGCCTCCGCCGCGCGAACGGCATAGGCCTGCACGGGCAGCGTGCGGACGGCATTGGCGTTTTCGCCCTCCGCAGAAGAATCAGGCTCCCCGGCGTTTGCAAGCAAGGCAGGTATATCCGCGCCGGGGTGGAACGAGAGCTCAAACAGCAGCGCGAAGGCCTGCTCTCTGGCAACCTGCCGCCCGCTCTTTTGCGGCTGCGTCACGGGTGCCGCCTCATTTGTTTTTTCGGGCATACTTTTCTCCCAACGCCGGGGAATAAATCGCCCCCGCGCTCTCATTATGAATGATCGTTTATTCAGCTGCGCCACAGGCGACTAAAAATCTGCGCCCGCAATGTAGATGTTGACTTTGGCGACGGTGCGGCCTGTCATACTCTGTACCGCGTTCTTGATCTCCTTTTGCAGTTCGCCCGCCACCGTCGAAATGCAAGCGCCCGCGCGGATGCGGACGGCAAGCTGCATGGAGACATCACCCTCGCCGCCGCTGAGCCTGACATAGCGCTGAGATTCCGAGTGCAGCAGGCGCGTAATATCGTTGCGGGGCATTAGAGCGCTCACGCCGTTCACTTCCTTCGCCGCCGTAATGGCGATGGCGGCAAGGACTTCATCCGATATCACAAGGTTGCCGCAAGGTTCGCCCGGTTCCTGATTTTCCATGCGTATGCCCTCCTGTCGTGATTTTAGTATACCACAACAGTACAGCTAAATCAAGAGTCGGTTTTTTAAGAAAACGCATGGCGTCGCAGGGCAAAAAAAGCGCGGCCTGGCCAACCGCCAAACCGCGCCATTGCGAAGAAATCTTTATCCGTCCAGTTCAACCAGCGTGATCTTCTCAAATCCCAGGCCGGTCTTGTTGACCAGGATCTCCTTGATCTGCAGCGCAGCCGCACCGTCCAGCGCCTTGCCACCCAACACCGCCTCCGCCGTATCCTCGCCAATGGTCACCAGGCATTCGCTACCCGTCTTGGCGGTGATCAACAGTTCACAGTCGCTTTCAAGCTTGATGCAGGCGGCCAGCGCCTGCAACGCCTTGCTCGCTCCGTTAACCGCCTTTTCGTCGGCCTTCCCATCCGTAATGACGGCGTTGAGCGTCTCCTTCGCCTCGTCGTGCGCCGCGCTGCGCCGGAGCTTCGCGCCGGCGAAGTATTCGCTGTTCCCCGCGCCATAAGGGTTGTGAACGTATTGCGAATCCCCAAGACGCTCCTCCTCGCTGCCCGCTGCCTGGTTTCCCTGCTGCGCCGTGTCGGTTACCGCCTTGCCGTCGGCCTCCACCGCCGGATTGGTGTAATACCAGTTGATGAACACCGCCGCGCCCAGCGCGAACACCAGAGTCGCCAGAATCAGCTGCCGTTTCTTGAGTAATTTTTTCATTATGCCCTCCCTCTCGCCGCAATGTGCGGCTATTGTATTTTTTGTGTGTTTTGCATGAATCGTCAGCCGAGTTTGCCAACGCTGATCTTGTTGCTGCCGACGCCCAGCACAGCCGCCACCGCCTCGATGATACTCTGACGTACCTGCAGGCTATCCGCGCCCCGGCAGAGCACAGCCACGCCGCGCACCTTAGGTTCCAGGGTTTTGAGAACAAGGCCTTTTTCGCCGCTGCCGGTGCCGACAAGGACGTATTCCCGTTCGGCGCTGTAGCTTTCCTGCGATGTCCCTTCGCCCGCCGAAGTGTCTTGGCTGGATTTTCCCTGCGTAGCGTAGATGGGTTCACTGCCGCAGTCCAGGGTCAACATCACGCGGGTCTCGCCCGCGCCCTCGATGGAGCCCAGCAGCGTGTTCAGGCGTTCCTCGATCTGCTCCTCATATTCCGTAAGATCCAGGCGTATATTTTCCGCCTCGCCGCCATTTCCCTGCGCGGCCTTCCCCGGCAGGGAGGAAAGGCATAGCAAGAGGATGCCCACCAACCCCGCCGCGATGACCACCGCCTGCCATTTCGAAAGCTTGAGCCTTTGCAAAAAGCCCGCCAGGCCGCCTCCGTCCGTCCCTTCTGAACGCTTCAATCTTTTTGATACCCCCTTTGCTTGACCAACTTGCCGGTTGAGGCGCTCACGCGCCCGTCCGGATTTCAACCGCCAGTCCGGTAACCTCCCGCAGCGCTGTGCGTAGTGCGTCAATATTTGCGACGCCCCCGGGAAGCTTCACCTGCACCGATACAATCTCTATGCTGCCGTCGTCCAAAATATCCGTTTGAACCGAAATTTCCGCGCCTTCAATTCCCCTTGCCACGAGGATATCGCCACACTGCTTTTTCAGCGCCTCTTCCACCGCCCGCCGCTGCTGTTCCAAAAGCGTCTGCGCCAACTGCGGGTTGTCGGGGATTTCTTCGATCTCCGGTGCAAACCATTCCAGCACGGCACCCTCCCGATGAAATAGGGGGGAAAGGAAGGCGCAGAGCAGGAACACCGCCACAACCGCCTGCAGCGCCTTTTGCACCGATCCCTTGGGGCTGAGCAGCCAGAGAATCCCCCCCGCCAGCGCCGAAAGCGCAACGCAGGTCGCCCAGCTGCGCAGGGTCTCCATCATGCCGGTCACCTCCTCATTGGTTTTTCACTGAGATCACAATCCCCGTCGTTATCAGCAGCAGCGCGGCGTTAAAAATTACGCAGGCCGCAAGGATCGATACCGCATAGGCCGTACTTTTAAAGACGGCGGCGGCGTTCTTCTGCCCAAAAAGTTCCCCGGCGGCGGCCAGAACCTTGAGCAATATGGACCAGAGCAGTAGCTCCGCCAGCGCGGGCGCATAGAGCAACAGCCCAGCCAGCAGGGCGAATCCGCCCGCCGCCCCCTTCACCAACGCAACGCTGCTTAAAATCGCCCCGCAGGCTTCGCTCAAAGCTCCTCCCACAAGCGGTACGCTCCCGGCCACAACCTTCGCCCCCCGCAGCACCATGGCGTCCGCCGTATTGGCGATCAGGCTCTTAATGCCAAGCAACGCGGAAAACAGCCCGGCTAGCAGGGCAAACGCGCCGATCACCGCCTTCTTGATCAACTCCGCCAGGGAAGAAAGACGCGCGTCCTTCGCGGCGGAATCAACCAAGCTGAGGCCCAGCACGACCCCCGTGCAGGGCACTACTACCCCGTCGGCCAACTGCGCCAGCCCCTGCGCCGCGGCAAAGGCCAGGGAATGGTAGCTCACCGCCAGCATAGGATTGCCAGCAGCGGTGATGATCCCGGCCAGCACAGGGATCAGCAGCAGCGCAAAATCACTCCCAGCCTTCACTACAGCAGCGGAACCGCGCATCAGCTCCGCCAGCCCCGGCAGGAGCAGCAGCAGCGCCAGCATGCTCCCGGCGACCTCAAGCGTATGGCGTGTCTTCTCGTCTTCCGGCACAAGGCTCAGCGCCAGCGCAAGCAGCATGAGCGCGCCCATGGCGAGCACACCGCTGCGCAGCACCTCCCCAATGCCGCCACTCAAAAAATCGAGCAGCAAACCGATGATATCCCGGGGGGAGGCGGCCAAAACGGCATAGTAGTCCACGCCCTCAATGCCAAGCTGCGCCAACGCCTCGCGCACATCCTGCGGCAGGGCCTCGGGCAATCCCGCAGCGCCGCTGGCCTCCAGCTGTTCCTCCAGTGCCTGCGCCGCGCCCGTCTGGTCTGCGGCGGTTGTGGGTTCGCTGGCCTGCGCCGGGGTGGCGAAAAGAAAGAGCATCGCCAGCAATGCCAGAAAGGCAAATATTGACCTGCGTGCATGCATATGCTTCACCCCCTGATCAGCCCAACGGCTAGTTCCGCTACGCTCTTGATCAGTGGCAGCGCCAGCGAAAGCACCAGCAGCCGCCCGCCCAGCTCAACGAAGTTAGCCATGGCGCTTGAGCCGCTGTCGCGGCAGACGTCCGCCGCAAGCTGCGTGGTAACGCACACCCCCAGGGCCTTGGCCAACATCGTGAAGGAGCCGCCAACGCCATCAGCGAATTGCAGCATACCGTCAACGGCAGCCAATATCTCGCGCAGTACGGAAAGCAGCAGCATTCCGACGGCGACCACACCGCCCAGCTGCACAAACAGGGCAAATTCCGGTTTGACCTGTCGCACCACCAGCGCCGCGACACTGGCGGCCAGCGCCGCCGTAACCAATTTCCAGATCATGGTGTTTTGCACCTTCCTTTTCACGCTGTAAAGCAATAATGCTTGTCGCTTGTTTGAAAAAAATTCCTTGATCCACAAGGCCTGTCCTTTGTTGACAAGGTTTGTTGCTTTACTTCATTAAACTGTAAATCGCACTGTAAAGCACCCCGCAACCCGTGGGATTAAGAGGGAAAAACGCCCTGTACGGCTTCCAAAAGGCCGGAAAGCTGTGGCAAAAGCATCATGATGATCACAACGATCCCCGCCAGCACCATCAGCATGGCGTATTCCTCCCGGCCGATCTTTGAGAGGATTTGGTGCAGCACCGCGACGATCAGGCCGACGGCGGCGATTTTCAAAACAAGATCCAATTCCATGATGAAATGTCATCCTTTCCATTCGCAAGTCCTGTTTTATACCTAGAGCTGGTAAAGCATCGCGAGCGTGGTTTTTGCCAAGGGGCAGTTATTATATCAGCAGAATCGCCAGCGTCAGGCCGGAAAGTATGCCCAGCGTAAAGCAGGCGCGGCCCTGCGTCTCCTTTCGGCTGCGGGCGTTCTCCAGCAGCTGGCGGGCCAATTCCTCATGCAACAGCAAGCCTTCGCGCTGGCCGTCGGCGTCAGTGGAGCCAAGCAGTTCGCCCAACGAGAACAGCAGGCGCTGATCCTCCGGCCGCAGGCCGCTGCCCGCGCGTTCCGCCGCCTGCCGCCAGGCAAGCGGAAACGCCAGCCCCGCGCGCAGGCCCTCCAAACAGCGAGGCAGAAATGCGGGGGCCTGCCCCTGGGCGCAGGCCTGCGTCAACATCGGCTCCAGCGGCGCGCGGCTGAACTGCATCTGGGCCCGCAAAATGCCCATCAAGTGCAGAATCGCCTCCAATTCCCGCACCCGCAGTTGCAGATTGCGGCTCAGGAATGCCCCGGCCAGCCCGCAGGCCAAAAATAACAGTCCCAATGCAACGATCTTCATAGGGCGCCTCCCCGGAAGGCCGTGTGGGGTTCCGTGTCCCTTCCATCCCCCCGCAAGCGCACAATATCCCGCAAAGCGCAGGGGCGCGCCGCGCTCTCCAGCTGCGCCAGCCAGGCAAACGCACCCATCGCGCGCAGGCGGCGCACCACAGGCCGGGCAAAGGCTTCCTCCGCGCAACCCGCATGCACAGAGGCCGCGAAGCTCACACCCGCATGCAGCCCGGCCTCGATGGCGTCGGCGTCGGCGTCGCCCCCCAATTCGTCGCAAAGAATCAGCTCCGGCGCAAGGGAACGCAGCGCCAGCAGAATCCCCTCCCCCTTCGGGTAACCGGTCAGCACGTCGGTATTCGCGCCCACGTTGCAGCAGGGGATGCCATCGCGCGCGCCGGCCAGTTCACCCCGCTCGTCCACAATCGCCACTCGGCGGTACGCGCCGCAGAGGCCGGAGGAAAGCCGCAGCGCCAGATCGCGCAGGAGCGTCGTCTTCCCGCTGCCTGGCGCCCCGGCAACGAGCAACCCCGGCAACACACCCTCACCGGAAATATATCCGCAAAGCTCCTTCGCCGCGCCGGGAACCTCCCTGGCAACGCGCAAGTTGATCGAAGATACGCATCGCACCGACGCAACCGCACCGCCCTGCACCACTGCCGTTCCGCAGACCCCGGCCCGGTGCCCACCCGGCAAGGTCACAAAGCCGCGGGCAATATCTTCGGCATAACTATGTACAGAATAGCCGCAAAGGCAGCGCAGCGCCTCGGCAAGCTCGCCGCCGCCCAGGCGCAGGCAGGGTTCGCGGTAAAGCGGCGTCGCCCGACCATTCTCAGTTAAAAAAAGCGTGCCCACTGCCGTGGTCAGGGTAAGCGGACCGCCCGCCCGCATCCGGATTTCCCGGGTCTGCGTGCGTATATCCTCCGGTAGTGCCGCCAGCCGATCCCGCAGCGCGGGCGGCAGGTACCCGACCGCCTGATCAAAAGGCTTTGTGCCCAGTGCCAGTTCCATCCGATGCTTTCCCCTTCCGCGTGCTTTTTTATCTTCCTGTGCCATGCTATGCGGGTCTTGTCCTGAATATGACTGGCAGCCGCGATGCGAACAAAAAACACACCCCACCGTAGTTGACCAACCACGATGGGGTATATGGACGATATTCATTTTTCGCGTACATTTCGCCTAAAATCTTTGCGGTCAGGTATCGCGTCTCGATTTTCCCAACCCAAAGCCCGAAAGGCCGCCGGCTAAAAACCCGCCCAAAATCCCTCGCTCATGCCCGTCCCTCCCCTTGCTTTCGATACTTCTCAAGTTCCTCCAACATCAAGGCGACCAATCCGGCAAACTGTGCCTGGGCCAGTGAGAATTCCTGCTTCTGATTGCGTTCCTCTTTTGTTTTTTTGCAAACCCAGGACGCAATGTCGCTTTCAACGCGGCACAAACTGTTCTCGATCAAAGGGAATAAGCTTTTTGATACGCGCTTTGCCGTCGCTTGCCGCCGTTGCTCGGGTGTCATGAGCGACATTGCTTTTGTAGAAGTTATTTCCATAGCAGGTATTCCTCCTCGCCTAAGGATTAGGATGTTCCCCCATCGTCATTATATCACAAAACCACAAAAAAAGCAACAAAAACTTGCATGCTACACCGCCGCCAGCACAACCTTCCCCTCCTCCAGCCCCAGCGCGACGGCGCTGAGCGGCTGCTCTGCGGAGGCGTTGACAAGACTGGTGGTGATGGGATCCTCCACCTGGCGGCGCAGAACGTTGCGCAGATCCCGCGCGCCGCGGGTTCCGCCCAGCGCCTGCTCGGCAAGGGACGCGATGGCCTCGTCGCTCCAACTGAAGCGGATTCCTTTTTCCAGCAGCGCTTCCTTCAGCTCTTCCAACTGAAGCCGGGCAATGGCGGCGTAATCCGCCGCGTCCAGATCGCGGAAAAACACAAGTTCATCGACCCTGCCCAAAAATTCGGGACGCAGGAACTCTTTCAGCGCCTTCATGGAGCGGTCCTTGGTCGCCTCACCCTTGGTTTTGGCAAACCCGATCGCGCCGTCTTTGCGGTCGCTGCCCGCGTTGGAGGTCATGATGATCACAGTATTTTCAAAGCCGACCTCGCGCCCCTGCGCGTCATGGATACGGCCCTCATCCAGGATTTGCAGCAGGATGTTCATCACATCCGGGTGCGCCTTTTCGATCTCGTCGAAGAGCACCACAGAATACGGCTTGCGGCGAACTTTCTCCGTCAGCTGGCCCGCCTCGTCATAGCCGATATAGCCCGGCGGCGAACCGATGATGCGCGAAACCGCGTGTTTTTCCATGAACTCCGACATATCCAGGCGGATGAGCGTCTCCGGCTTATCGAACAGCTCGGCGGCCAGGCGCTTGACCAGTTCCGTCTTACCGACGCCGGTGGGGCCGACGAAGATGAAGGAGGCCGGGCGGCGCTGGGGGCTGATCTGCACCCGACTGCGGCGGATCGCGGCCGCAACGTGGGCCACCGCCTCATCTTGCCCGATGATGCTGCGGCGCAGGGCGTCCTCAAGGCCGCGCAGGCGCTGCAGGTCGCTGTCCATCACCTTCTGGGCCGGAATCCCCGTCCAAAGCTGAATCACTTTAGCCAGGTCGTCCTCGGTGACCAGGTTATCCGCCGCCTGCATTTGCAACGTCTTAGCCCGGCTTTCCAGCCGGAACATCTCGGTGCGGATGCCGGATAGCTTTTCGTAATCAATCTCGGACTGTTCCATCAATTGCTGCTGCTGTTCCAGCAGCCCCTGTACCATGCGCTTGGTCTTCTCCAGCTCATCAATCGAGCTGTTGCGCAAATTGGCGCAGGTACAGGCTTCGTCCAACAGGTCGATGGCCTTATCGGGCAAAAACCGGTCGCTGATATAGCGCTCGCTCAGCACGACCGCCCGGCGCACCAGGGTCTCGCTGACTTTGACCTTGTGAAAGCTCTCGTAGTATTCTTTTACGCCCTCCAGCATTCGGCAGCAGTCCTCAATGGAGGGTTCCTCAACCTTCACCGGCTGAAGACGGCGCTCAAGAGCGGCGTCTTTTTCAATATACTTGCGGTATTCGGTGAAGGTGGTTGCGCCAATGATCTGCACCTCCCCGCGCGAAAGGGCGGGCTTAAGGATATTGGCGGCGTTCATCGAACCTTCAGCGTCGCCCGCGCCCACCAGGGAATGCACCTCGTCGATGAAGAGGATGATGTTCCCCAGCGCCTTGACCTCCTCGATCAAGCCCTTGATCCGCCCCTCAAACTGCCCGCGGAACTGGGTGCCCGCCACCATAGCGGTCATATCCAGCAGGTGGATTTCCTTATCCAATAAGCGGCTGGGAACGTTGCCCGCCGCGATACGCTGGGCAAGGCCTTCGGCGATGGCGGTCTTGCCCACGCCCGGTTCGCCGATCAGGCAGGGGTTATTCTTTGTGCGGCGGCAAAGTATCTGCATGGTGCGGTAGATCTCATCCTCCCGCCCGATGACCCGATCCAACTGCCCGCCCCGGGCGCGCTCGGTCAGGTCGGTGCAATAAAGGGAAAGGTACTTGCGGCCCTTTTCCTTCTTGTTCTTGGTCTTGCGCTCTCCGCGCCGAGGCATGGAAATTGAGACGGCGTCCGGGGCCTCCGGCTCGTCGTCTTCCTCTTCCTCCTCTTCGGGGGAAATTTGCAGTGTCTCTTCCGGCAGCATATCGCGCATGGAGGCCACCAGCGGCTGGAACATCTCCTCCCCGCCCCCGTTCAGCAACTCGCCGATCTGGTCGCCCGCAGCGTCCACATCCTCGGGGTTAAAGCCCATGTTCTGCATCATCTGTTTGATGGGGCCAATGTTCATCTCCATCGCGCAGGGGATGCAGTATCCTTCTTGGGAGGCTTTCTCATTGCCGACAATCCGGCTGACGAAGAACACAGCCGGGCGCTCCTTGCATTTGCAGCATATGGGTTGCTTCATTTGCTTTCCTTCTTCTCCTTATTGAACAGTTTGCGGTAGGTATCGGGCAGATAACTGAAAAACGCGATGAAGGTCGAGATCAGCGAAAGAATCACCAGCGCCATCACCGCCGCGTTGGGTAATATCCACCATCCATAATGGGCGGTGAGGCCAACGTCCGGCCCAAGCAGATAGAGCAGGGACATGACGACATAGAATACAACCGTCGCCACCTTGCCGTAAATTTCCGCAGCGGCGGGGCGCTTCTTTAGGATTAGCATGACCAGCGCAATAAGGATCATCAGCGCCTCTTTGCCCAAAAAGAGCAGAAACACCCAGCTGAAGGCCTTCATGCCCGCATCCGTGCTTCGGCTGAAGCTCCAATAGAGCATAACCGCCAGCGCGATCTGCGTCAGCTTATCCGCCAGGGGGTCAAGCCATTTGCCAATGTCGCTGATCATGTTGAACCGCCGGGCGATCTTGCCGTCCACCGTGTCGCTCAGGCCGGAAAGAACCAAGACCACCAGCCCCGCTATCAGGTGCTCTCTTAACAGCAACACGATGAATACAGGAATCATGAGAATCCGCAGCATGGAGATCATGTTCGGGATTGTGAAGATTTTTTTGGACGCGTCTTGGGACTTCATCTCTGACATATAAGTTCATTCCTTCCTGAATTTCGGAGACGTTCCATGCGTGAAATGAAGGAGCAAATTGGGCATGCAGCCGTGCCTTTCACGCTGGCACCTCCGATTCTATGTGATGGTCTTATCTGATTCAATCAAAGCTTTAGCACCAGAATCCTCGGCAGCAGGGCCACTCCCACCGCCTCCTTGAACGCAGTATCGTCGCTCAATTCCGCCGCCACGCGCAGCAGCAGGCACAGCACGAACAGCACGAGTGCGCCCTTCACCACGCCCAGCACCGCCCCCAGCGCGTGGTTGGCCTGTTTGATGACGGGCAATTTCCCCGCCCGCTCCAGTTGCCGCGTGATCAAGCGGGTCACCAGCAGCAAAATCACGAAGAGCGCAAGGCACAGCCCCAGACGGATCGCCGCCACAGCAATGGGGGCCACAATGGCGCTTTCCAGCAGCTCCGCAGCGC
>JAVBOZ010000041.1:0-4966 GCA_031549985.1 Oscillospiraceae bacterium
TGTCAAGACCGGCGACGGCAAAAACGGATGATTAATGTCTGGTAAAACGTTGCCGTTTAGCGGCGTGAAGATGCTACCCCTTCAACGTCAGGACGGAGACAATCGCGAAGTGGTCCGAAGGGTATTTGCGATCATATTGGGTGCGCACGATGCTATAGCTTTCCACTGAATCAAGGCAGTTCGCCCTTGCGAAGATGAAGTCAATGGGCTGACCCTTTTTTGGGTCTTCATTCTTATAGCCGTGGTATGTGCGCCCCGCGTCAGCCTTGGCCGCCAGCAGGCGGGTGTCGGCCAGTTCGCCCGCCGTGAAATAGGCGTAGGCTCTGGAATCGGGCTTACAGTTGAAATCCCCCGTCAGAACGGCAGGGGTGTTCTTCCGGTTCATTTTTTTGGCCATCAGCGCAGCGCTGTTGGTTCGCGCCAGCTCGCCGATGTGGTCGAAATGCGTGTTGTAGTGATAATAGGTAAATCCCGTCGATTTATCAATGAGCAGCGCCCAGGCGGCGATGCGGGGCACGGAGGTATCCCAGCCGTTGGAATAAATCAGCGGTCGGTCAGAGAGCCAGAACACGCCCTGCGCCAGGCAGATAAACTTATCCTTGCGATAAAAGATCGGCGTGCCCTCGTTGAGGCCGAGGTGGCGGCCATAGTTGCCCGCCTCGGCGTAGACGTCGCGCAGTTCTTTTTTGAGCGCCGAGCGCCAGTAGTCACTTGCCTCCTGCAAGCCGAAGGAATCCGGCATCTGGTCGCGGATGGTCTGTACGACGCCGTTCAGCCGGTTTTCTGGGCTGTGGTCGCCCGAGCCAACGCCCAGCACATTAAAGCTCATGATCTTCACTTGTTCGGTCTTGTTCGCCGGGAATATGGATATCCGCTTCGGCGGTTTCGGCGGATCCGAAAGCTCCATGGAGCCGGAGGAGGTCAGGGGCAGCAGCAGGATAATGATGGACACAAGGAAGCTGATGACTTTTTGGTTCATGATGATAATGCGCCTCTTTTCTTTGTTTGTATCGTCAAAACGGTTAATCGGCTTGGCAGGCAGATTATTATACACAAGCACTGGCCCAAAAGCAAGGGCTGTGCAGGAATAAAAGGAAAAAGCTTGCCTTTGTTGTTTTCCTTTGGTAAGATAAAGAAAGCTTGAAAAGTTTTCGAAAGGATAGGGATTCGATGCAAGATTTATGGAATGGCGGGACACCCCTGCGCTTTACCTATGGCGGTGAGAAAATTTGCGGCGGCGATCTGGAACGCGGGATGCGGCTCATCTCACGCGCGAGTGAAGGTGACGAGCGCACCGAGCGCTGGCAGCACCCGGATGGGCTTTTGGAACTCACGCTGTGCGTCCGGCGATACCCGCGGCACGGCGCTTGGGAATACACCGCATGGTTTGCGAACGTGGGGGATCGCCCCACCGCGCTGCTGAAAGATATCTATGCCGCCGACATGGAGTTTCCAGCCGCGCAGAGCCGCGAACCATGGCTCAAGGGCGTTTTGGGCGATCACGAGCATGACTATCGGCCTTATGCCCTGCGGCCTGAAGGGATCAGCTTCACCTCAACCCGGGGTCGATCAAGCCACATCTGGTTCCCCTACTTTAACCTTGAATGCGACGCAGGCGGCTGGATGCTCGCCATCGGCTGGCCTGGCACCTGGAGCGCGGCGTTTTCCGCAGGGGAAAGCGGCGGCGTGCGCTTTCAGGCGCAGGGCTGCGTGGGATTTTCCGCCTGCTTGCGGCCCGGCGAGACGGTGCGTACGCCGCTGATGGCCTTTTTCCGCTACGATTATGAAATCCGTGACGAGGATATCGCCTTTAACGCCTGGCGGCGCTGGATGCTTGATTGTAACCAGCCCACGCGCGAACCCATCACGGTCAGCTGCCTTGCGGGCGACACGGGCCGCCCGAACAGCGACGGCAGCATCTCGGAAACCTGGGAGACTTGGCGGCCTACCTTTGAAAAGATACAGAGCGAGGGTCTGCGGCTTGATTACCGCTGGATTGACGCGGGCTGGTATTACGGCCCCGCCGGACAGGGCCTTGACGGTCTGAGCCGCGCGACTGAATGGTGGCGCACGGGTTCGCTTGCCCTTGACGAGGAAAAATGGCCCGGCGACACCTTGCGCGAATGCACGGACGCCATGCGTGAAAAGGGCACAAAAACCCTGCTCTGGTTTGAGCCGGAGCGGATCTGCGCCGAAAATTTTGATGATCTGGATCGCAACTTTGGCTTGCGGAAGGAATGGCTGTTGCCGCTGGGGGACGACCTCGCGCTCGCGAACCTGGGCGACCCGGCGTGTTACGAATGGACGCTGAAACGCATTCTTTCCGTCATGGAAAAGAACGGTATCGACATGTATCGCGAGGATTTCAACTGTGACCCCGGCGGCGCTTGGTTCTGGGGTGACCAGCAGCGTGAACAAAGGGCCGGGCTGCCCAGCCGGGGAATCACCGAAAACTTGCATGTGCAGGGCCATCTGCGCCTTTGGGACGACATTTTGGCCTATTGCGCGCGCGAGGGCAAGACACAATTCGTCGATAGCTGCGCTTCGGGCGGCGGGCGAAACGATCTGGAATCCCTGCGGCGGGGCGTGCCGCTGATGCGCAGCGACGCCGACCGAACAACAATTGCCCTGCGCCTTTCCATGTCCGCCGCGCTGCTGCGCTGGATCCCCTTTCACGGGGCGTCGAACGGCGAACGCAAGGGCCAGCTCGATAATACCCACAGTCTGGATATGTATGAGGCGCGCGGCTCATGCCTGCCGGTGTTCCACTGCCATTTCGAGTTCAGGCACCCCGAAGTGCCGTATGATACGATTCGTCGCGCCATCGCCGAGTGGGAGCGAATCTCTCCCTGTTTCGACCGGGATTTTTATCTTCTGACGGATTGGCATAGCAAAAACCAGACTGACCGATGGATGGCCTGGATGTTTTTCGATCAAGCAAATGAACGCGGCGTCGTGCAGGTGTTCCGGCAGGAGACTGCGCCCAACGCCGCGCAGACACTGCACCTGCGCGGCCTGAATCCCGAAAAGACCTATCGCCTGACAGACTTTGACGACCCACAGCACATCGAGTGCGCGACCGGCGCGCAGCTACTGGCGGGCCACGCTTTTATGCTGGAACGGCCCCGCAGCGCGGGCGTGTATGAGATCGCCGCCGTGTAGGGACGGCTCTCCGGCTGCCTGGCTTACAAGGCGGTCTGCCCGTAATACGCGTTCGCGCCGTGCTTGCGTAAGAAGTGCTTGTCCAGCAATTCTTGCTGCATGGGGAAGAGCGTGCCCAGCGCCTGCGTATCGAGTGCCATGGCGGCTACCTCTTCCAGTACGGCGGCGTGGTACGCTGCTTCCTGCGCATCCTTGCCCCATGAGAAGGGGCCGTGACTGTGCACCAAGATGGCGGGCATCTGAGCCGCATCGCGCCCCCGCAGCGTTTCGGCAATGACACGGCCGGTCTCTTTCTCATATTCCCCAGTGATTTCGGCGGGCGTCAACTTGCGCGTGCAGGGGATTTCGCCGTAAAAATAGTCGCCGTGCGTGGTGCCGCAGGCGGGGAGGCCACGCCCGGCCTGCGCCCAGGCGGTGGCCTTGCGTGAATGCGTGTGCGCCACGCCGCCGATTTCGGGGAAGCTGTTATACAGTACACAGTGGGTTGGCGTATCGGAGCTGGGAATGAGCTTGCCCTCCACTTTGTTGCCCGCCAGATCCATGACCACCATGTCCTCCGGCCGAAGGCATTCATAAGCCACGCCGGAGGGCTTGATGACGAAAAGGCCCCGTTCGCGGTCGATTCCCGAAACGTTGCCCCAAGTGAATATCACAAGGCCATGGCGCACCAACGCCATATTGGCTTGGTATACCTGTTCCTTCAGTGTTTCCAACATGCTATTTTCTCCAAATCACGTCGTTACAGCGCAATTCCTGCCGCAACGCGGGTATTTGGGTGTGCGCGCCGATGTGCACGAACTCAATGTCCATGATCTCCGCGAAGTTTCGCAGTGTTTCTGCGGTCAGGCCATAGCTCAGCACCGAATGGTGCGCACCACCCGCCAATATCCAGGCTTCCGTCGCGGTTTCGAGGCCGGGCAGGGGCTTCCAAAGTACGGCGGCCACCGGCAGCTTTGGCATGTCATGGGGCTGCGGCACACATTCTACATCGTTTACGATCATGCGGAACCGGTCGCCCATATCGATCAGCGTAGCCAACACCGCCGGCCCTGCCTGCGCCTTAAAGCACAGCCGTGCGGGCGGTTCGCGCCCGCCGATGCCCAGCGGAGCCACGCGCACAGAGGGTTTTTCCGCCGCGAACGTGGGGCAGACCTCCAGCATGTGCGCGCCCATGCATAATGATGGACCGCCGTTTGCGTCAAAGTGATAGGTGTAGTCCTCCATAAAGCCCGTGCCGCCGGGCAAACCCGCCGCCATTAGCTTCATGATCCGGCAGAGCGCGGCGGTTTTCCAGTCGCCCTCGCCCGCAAAGCCGTATCCCTGGCGCATCAAATCCTGCGCCGCCAGGCCGGGGAGCTGGCGCAGGCCCTGCAAGTCCTGAAAATTGGTATGGAAAGCCCCGAAACCCTCCGCCTCCATGAATTTTTTAAGCGCAGCTTCTATGCGAGCTTGGTATTCCACGGCCGCGATATCCTGCGTGGCAAAGTCGTAAAGCGCACGGTATTCCGCTATTTGCGCGTCGAGCTCCGCCTGCGTAACCGCCTCGGTCAGGGCGACAAGATCCCCGACACCGTAATGATCTACCTGCCAGCCGAAGCGGATGTGTGCCTCCACCTTGTCGCCTTCGGTGACTGCGACTTCGCGCATGTTGTCCGAAATGCGCAGCACGCGCAGGTGGCGGCATTCGAACGCGCCGACGGCGGCCCGCATCCAGCTCCCCATGCGCGCGCGCAGGCCCGCGTCCTCCCAATGCCCGGCCAGAACGGTACGCGGCAGGCGCAGCCGTGCGGTGATGAACCCGTGC
>JAVBOZ010000116.1:0-36968 GCA_031549985.1 Oscillospiraceae bacterium
TGATATGCAAGCGGTTCTTGCTTTTTCCCAATCAATCCTGTATAATAAACAAAATTAGGACAAGGGGAAATTTTGTATGAAAATTCGCAGACGCGTGATCGCGCTTTTTCTTGCGCTGGCCCTAACCGGGATTATGGCCGCGCCGATACCGGCAAGTGCCGCCGCACCGCCCGCCCCGGTGATTTTTTTGGCGGGTTTCGGCACGGAGCTCTATCTCAACGACGGGACACCCGAAGAGAAGGGCATCCTCCTGGACGCAATGACCACTGACGAAATTTTCGGCGCACTGGGCGCGACCCTGCTGGACGGGGTTTTGCGGCCGCTGCTGGTGCTGTGTTCCCCCAACCGCGCGGCGGATATGCTCTCGGCTTTTGTGATGCACTGGCTGGGGAACCTCGCCTGTGACGAGAACGGCGACAGCATCGCCCCCGTCTCCAACGCGTCGCGCAACAGCGAAGGGCGCATCGGCACCTATTATGGCCACCCATTCTATGAATTTCACTTTGATTGGCGGCTCGACCCCATGCAGACCGCGCGCGAACTCGACGCCTATATTCAACAGGTCAAACAGGCCACCGGCAGCGCGAAGGTGAACATCAACGCGCTCAGCTTCGGCAGCGTAATCTGCTGCGCTTACCTTGAGCAATTCGGCACGGCGGATCTGGAAAGCCTCTTCTGCTGCGTCTCGGCCCACGGCGGCCTGACGCTCGCCGAAGACCTGATCCAGAAGAAATTTGCCCTCAGCGGCGAAGGGCTTGCGCCCTTCCTGGCGCAAATGCTTCCGGAGCAGGCGGAGACCTTTCAAACGCTGGATTCCCTTGGACTGTTCCGGCTGGCGGCGTGGCTGCTGAACATGGGGTTAGGGAACATCAAAGACCGCTTTTACGAGAAGACCGTAGTGCCACTGCTGGCGCAGATGCCCGCCGCCTGGGCGTTCATCGCGGACGACGCGGCTTTTGAAACAGGCAAAAAGCTTCTGCTGGGCGATGCGCAAAAATACGCCCGCCTGATCGAAAAAATTGATGAGTACCACTATTCCGTCGGTAAGCGCACAAACGAGATCTTGCAAGAGGCGGCGACGGAAATCAAGGTTGGGCTGGTGTGCGGTTATGACTGCGCGCCCATCCCCCTGGGCGGCACCTTCCTTTATCAAAGTGATTTCATGATCGGCACCCCGCAGGCGAGCGGCGGCGCGATTTGTGCGCCCTATGGCAAAACGCTGCCCGCCGACTATACGCAAGCGGTACCGGACGGCCACAGCCACATCTCCGCCGACCATGTGATCGACGCTTCCGCCTGCGCGTTGCCCGAACAGACCTGGTTCATCAAAGGCTATCAGCACCAATATGAATACAGCGGCGGCGGCGTCTACCCGTGGTTCCTCAGCTACGCCGGGCAGCCCACCGTCTGGAGCGACGCGGCGTATCCGCAGTTCATGTAACGCTATTCCTCTATCAAACGATAAACAAAAAGCAGCGACACACAGCATCGTAACGTTGCCTGCGGGCGGCCTGACGCCGCCCGCAAGTAAGCCCGGTATCGAGGAAGAGTATAACGCTCCTGCCGGGAGCGCAAAGGGAGGCAATCTTGGGAAAACAGATCAAGCAATTCTTTTTTCAGGATCGAAAACCGCTGGATAAGCGCTGGTTTATCGCCATCTTTGGCGGCATCCTGCTTGTCTGGCTGGGGTATTATGCCCTGGAGTATCCGGGCATCTGTATCCCCAGCGATAACTGGTACCAGTTTGAGGAATACTTCACCGGACATCACCGCAACTGGCATCCGCTTCTGCACACGCTTCTGACAAATTTCCTGGTATTCACCATCGGCCGGGGCAGTCTTGTGCCCTATATGCTGTGGCAAATGACGGTGCTTGCCGCCGCGGCCACTTATTCTCTTTACTGGATCAACCGCCACGCGGGCGCCCGCTTTCGCCTGTTGGGCAGCCTGCTGTGGTTTGCGCTGCATCCTGTGTTCGCTTTTATGTCTTTCACCCTGACGAAGGATGTGCTGTTCAGCGCGTTCTTGCTCCTGCTCAGCGTGGAGCTTGCCGAGATTATCCTACGCAGGGACATGGCCCCTCAGGCCGCGCGCCTTCATTATTTTCTCCTGGCGTTTGCCTCGCTTGGGGTGCTCGCGCTGCGCAACAACGGCCTCCTGATTGTACTGCTGCTGATTCCCTCCGCGCTGCTTCTGGCCAGGGGGCGTCGCCTGAAAGTTCGCCTGAGTGCGGCTCTCGCCGCCGCGTTGGTCTTTTTTTTACTGATGCAAAGCGTGCTGTTCAGTGCGCTGCGTGTGGAACAGCCCCCGGCGTCCGAAGCGCTCGCCATTCCGCTGCAACAGTTTGGCCGCGTGATCCATGAAGGCCGCGCGCTCACGGAAGAAGAGGCGGCGTTTCTGGGCACCATTCTGCCGCTGGAACGATGGGAAGAGCTTTACCACCCCCATTCCATTGACCCCGTCAAATTTGCCAAGGGCTTTTATGGCGGCGCGGCTATCGGGCAGCCTGCGCAATTCCTGCGGGTTTGGCTGGGCCTGCTGCGGCGCTATCCCGCCGATTTTATTATTGCCGCGCTGGACGAGACCCGGATGCTTTGGAATCCGCTGACGAAAGCGGAAATGATTCTCTCATACGACGCAGACGAATACGCTTTTCAAGTGCAGCGCTCGCCGCTTCCGGCGCTGACCTCGTTCGTACGCAACGCCGTTCATTCCTTGGAAAAAAGCGCTGTGCTGCACGTATTCTGGAGCCCCGCAATCTTATTCATGGCATTCCTGGTCATCGCGGCGATATTACTTCTGCGGCGGCAAAAGGAACGCCTGCTGCCTTTGATCCCCTGTTTGGCTCTGTGGGTTTCGCTGATGCTGACCATACCGGCAGGCCTGCTGGGGCGTTACATTTACGCATTTTTCCTGTGCTTACCATTGTTCCTTTCCCTGCTGAAGCCAGACGGACATCAGCACGGCCATATGGCGCAGCCTCAAGAATAGTAAAGGAGGCGGTGCGCAAAATGCAACCCAAGCTCAGAGAGCCCTGGCAGGCCTTCTTCCGCAAGAATCCCCTGTTTTGGGCGGGCGCAGCGCTGTTCAGCTGCTACCTCTCCGTCATTTTTCGCGCAAACGGGCGCAGTACGGCGCTGTTCGGCAACCTGCTCGCCCCGCCGGGTTTCCTGGCGTTCGCGCTGGAGTTTGGCGTTTTGCTTGCGCTGGCGCTGGCGCTGCTGGCCGCGCTCTGCGGCACTGCCGTGCTCTGGGCGCGTTGGCAGCAGATGCCCGCGCGTACCTCGCCGCCGCTGCGCGGGCGCTGGTTCCTTGTGATCTTCGCGGCGCTTGCTCTGCTATGGCTGGGGTATTACGCGCTGGAATATCCGGGCGTCTGTTCCTCGGCGGATACAGAAGCGCAGCTGCGACAGGCGCAAGCCGGGCAATACAGCAACTGGCATCCGATCTTGCATACGCTGCTGCTCGGGTTTTTGACCTTCCGCGTGGGGCACGGTAGCATCGTGCCCTATATGCTGTTTCAAATCATCGCAATGGCCGCCGTTCTCACTTATGTCTCTTATTGGATCAACACCCGCGCGGCGGCGCGGTTTCGTCTGACTGCCAGCCTTGTCTGGTATGGCCTGCACCCGATCTTCGCGTACATGTCCTTTAACGCGTCAAAAGACACGCTGTTCAGTCTTTCTATGCTCCTGCTGACGGTCGAACTGGCAGAACTGACGCTGCGCCCACAGGCGAAAAGCCCCCGCGCGCGGGTGTTGCACCTTGCGATCCTTTTCGCTGCCGCGCTGGGCGTATTGTTCCTGCGCAACAATGGCTTCATTGTCATTTTGTCGCTGCTGCCCGCCGCATTGCTGTTGCGCGGGGGATGGCGCGGTAGGCTCCGGCTCTGCGCGGTGATGCTCGCGGCAGCGCTCGTCTTCTTTGCCGGGCAGGCGGCGCTGTTCCGCGCTTACAGTGTACGGCAGACGCCGATCACCGAAGCGTTGGCCATCCCCTTGCAGCACATCGGCCGCGTGGTTAGTGAAAAGCGCCCAATGACGCAAGAGGAGACAACATATTTCAGCCGCATACTCCCGATGGAGGCCTGGGACGCTTATTACAACGCTTCAAAGGCAGATACGCTGAAGTTCTCGCCTCACTTTAAAGGCGCGGTGATCGCGGACGACCCGGCGCTGTTCCTGCGGAGGTGGGGTGCGCTCGCGCTCCGCTACCCTGCCGACGCCTGCGCGGCCACGTTGGACGAAGCCCAGATGCTCTGGGATCCTGTGCACGCGCTTTACTGGCGGATGCTGGACGGCACGGTCAAGATCAAGACCTTCGATTTTCTCCGCCAGCGCTCCCCCGCCCCGGCGCTGACGGAAGCCGTCCATCAAGCTATTCCCCGCCTGGCCCGCACACCGGCGCTGCGCCCTTTCTGGAACCCCGCGCATCTTTTTTGGGTGTCGGTCATCGCCGCGCTGCTGCTCCTTCTCCGGCGGCAAAAGGAGCGCCTGCTGGCGTTCGTCCCCTGCTGGGCGCTTTGGGTTTCGCTGCTGCTGACCATCCCCCACGGGCGGGTTGGCCGTTATGTCTACTGCATCTATCTCTGCGCACCGATATTCATCGCCCTGCTGGGGCGGAAGAAGGAGGAGGAACCCGATGCTGACACACAAAGGCACGCTCAGGCTCTCGACGTCGCGGTTGGTGCTGCGGCGGCTGACGCCGGACGATGCGCAGGCGATGTATGACAACTGGGCCACAGATGAAAAAGTGACGGAATACTTGTCCTGGTACGTGCATGAATCAATTGAAGAGACAAGAGAGCTGCTGGCAAAATGGGGTGCCGAATATGAAAAGCCGGATTATTACCATTGGGCGATTGAATATGAGGGATCGATCATCGGCACCGTCGGCCTTCATAACGTTTCCGATCAAAACGAACACTGCGAGTTGGGATATTGCATCGGCTCAAAATGGTGGAACCAGGGTATCATGACCGAAGCGGTGGGCGCTGTCATCCGTTTTATGTTTGCGGAAGTAAATGCAAACAAGATATGCGCTCTGCATGACATTCAAAACATCGGCTCCGGCAGCGTGATGCGGAAAAACGGCATGCAACAAGAGGGACTCTTTCGCGAGCACTCCGTTCGAAAAGACGGAACCCGCGGCGACATGGCCTATTACGCGATCCTCAGAAGCGAATGGATTATGAATGAAGCGCAAGCAATATAAAAAGGAGGTTCACCATGCCCAACCCTCTCCCCGTCTGCCCCGTCGGCTTTCTCGGGACCCTGAAAGACGACCCCCGCAGCCCTGAGAGCTTTGCCCTGCCCGCCTGCCTAACCTCGCTGATGGAATATCTGGGTGAGGACGTGCGCGCGCAGACCATCGACGCGCACAACCGCGAGTGGGAAAAACGCAAGCTCAACGACGCGATTCTGGCCGCCACAGGCATGGCCTTCGGCCTGCTTTGGCACAGTGAAAACTGCCGCAGCTGCCTTGATCTGACGCAGGTTGACGAACCCAACGTGGTTCGACGCGCGTTTGACTACGTCGGCTATGACTGTGAAGTTATTGACCGCACGGATGACAATTTGGGCGAGATGAAAAGCCGCATCGTCGGGAGCATCGACGCCGGCAAACCCGTGCTTGCCTTCGGCGTCGTCGGGCCGCCCGAATGCGCCATTGTCTGCGGTTATGAGCGCGGAGGCGACACGCTGCTGGGCTGGTGCCATTTCCAATCCCACAAACCCGAAGACTGCGCGCCCAACGGGATGTTCCGCAAGGCCGATTGGCACAAGGAGCTTTGGAAGATCGTTCTCTGCGGCGAGAAAAAAGAACCGGTAACCGACTTGCAAGAGATTGTTCGTCACGGCGTTGGCATCTCGGCGGCCAATGAGATAGGCGGCCTTTACGCTGGCGCTGCGGCCTATGACGCCTGGGTGAATTACGTCGCCAACCCCGCTAACAGAAAACTGCGCGGCAAGGAGCTGCGCGACACGTTCTGGCTCCACCACACTGTGGTGGGCAACCACGCCGAAGCACGGTGCTATCTGGGCGACTTTTTACGCGATCAGGTGGGCGAAAACGCACAGCTCCGCAAAGCCGCCGCGCTGTATGCCGAAATCCACGACACATGCTGGAAAATTTGGGCTGTTTCGGGCGGTCTGAGCAGCAAAAATGGCTATAAAGCCTTCCGCAAAAAGAAAAAGCAGGCGGCCATCGCAGCGCTGATCCGGGAAATTGAAGCGTTGGATTTTCAGGCCGTCGCGGCGCTGAACACCTGGCTGGACGAAAACAAAGCCCAATAATTATGTTATAGAATCAAAACCAGAAGGAGTGATCCCATGCCGACACCCATTCCCCTTCAGCGCAGTCTCAACCGCTTCGCGACGATCTTTCCAAAGGGCGCGCCGCAGATTCCGGTTGAACTGCGCGGCGCTAAGAACGACGCCCCCGACCTCAGCGGCATCAACCTGCCCCTGCCCTCCAAAAGAGCCGACTATACCTGCGCCCTGCCGGGCCGGGACGGGACGCTTTGGCTGGGCGCGAAGAACGGCCTGACCCGCTGGAACCCCGCCGCCCCGCGCAAGGAGGATCGCGTCTGGTACTTCAGCGCACCGCGCTATCTGCCTGATGGCGATGTGCGTTCGCTGCTCATCGCTGAGCCTGCGAACGAAAATGAGCATGAGGTTATTTGGGTACGCACCAGAACCGGCGCGGCGAAGATCACCCTGCGCTGGCTTGGGCCGGACGAAAAAGCCAATCTGCTGCTGCAAGAGACCCTGGACGTTGTCGACCGCCGGGGCATGTTCAGCCAGCGGGAGCTTTCAGTGCCTTATGTGCTCTCAAGCGCGGTTCCATATAACGAATGCGACAACGACGGCTGCTTTGGCAGCGGCTTCACCATTGCCGAAATGCTGCATTACGCCACGCTGCGCCGTGAGCTGGGCAAGGATCACCCCGAGACCCAGCGCATCCGCGCCATCGCTACGCGCGGCGCCGAAGCGCAGCTGCTGCTGCTATACATCTCCGGGCGGGGCGACGGCTTCCCGGCCCGCACCTACCTCACGCCGCACGAACCGATCCCGGACGGTGGTCACTTCTTCCGCAAGCGGGCGGACGGCCTGGCCGAATGTGTGGCCAACAGGGGCACGATTGCCTCCGGCCGCGCGGGCAGGACGGTCAACGCCTCGGCTCCCGTGCCCGACCGCCTGGCGAAGCTCTACCGCGACGAAGGTTTTGACGACGTCGGCATTGTCTATAAGGGCGACACCAGCAGCGACGAAGTCACGCTGCACCTGCTGCATATCTGGCACCTGCACACCTTCCTCGGCCCGGACGACCCCGAGCTGGACGCCCTCGCACTTGAGGCGGGCCGGAATTTGCTGAACCACATCATCGATCACGGCTACGAAGTGCACGACGCCTTCGGCGAAGCCACCACCTGGGCCAAATGGAGCCCCGACTACTTTTCATTCGGGAGCCTGGGCTGGTACGACGCCTGCCTCAACGCGGCGGAGCTGTTGATGTACCTGCGCGTCATGATGGCCATCGACGCAGGGAATCTGCGTTGGAGCGAGGAATACGAAAAGCTGATGGCCGCCGGTTACGGTGACCTGGTGCCGCTGCACCTTGACCGCCTGCACCAGAGCAGCCGCAGCGACGGCATTGAGGAGACCGAAAACATCATGTTCGGCGACCATATGCTGGCCACTACCGCGATTTGGCCGTTGATCATGCTCGAACCGGACGAGGCGCGCAAGAACATCTTCCGCGAAGGCTATAAATCCTGGCGCGCCAGCATCGGGCGGGAATATAACCCCGGCTATGATCTGCCCTTCCACATGGCTTGCCCGGAGGAATACATCGATTGGGAGCGGCTGGAACACTGGTTCTATCACAGCCCGGCCAGCCGTCTGGCGGCGGGCGTCAACGCCGTTGAGCGCCACGACATGCCCGCGCGGGTGCGCTGGGGCAAGACCCTCGAGACCGGCTGGCTGCTGCCGGACGACGAGCGCTTCATTGCCAAATACGACCGCAACCCCAACCAATACATCAACCGCGAGGGCGGCGAACGCAGTGTCGAAAGCTGTTACGTCTACACCTGGGCCTATTGGATCGGGCGGTACTACGGCTATTTGACGGCCGCTGAATGAATACCGGGCAAATCTGTCCCCGTCTAACGTCTAATGTCTACCGTCTAAAATCTAGCAACGAAAGAAGGTATCACCTTGCCCACTCCCATTCACGCCATCGGCAACGCGCACCTTGACCCCATCTGGCTCTGGCGCTGGCAGGACGGCTGCAACGAAGCTCTCCAGACCTTCCGCAGCGCCCTTGACCGCATAGAAGAGACCCCCGGCTTTGTCTTCACCTGTTCCTCCGCTTCCTATTACCGCTGGGTGGAGGAGATTGACCCCGCCATGTTTGAGGAGATCCGCCAGCGGGTCAAGCAGGGGCGCTGGGTGCCGGTCAACGGCTGGTGGGTGCAGCCGGACTGCAACATGCCCTCCGGCGAAAGCTTCGCCCGCCAGGCGCTCTATAGCCAGCTGTATTATTACGAGAAATTCGGCCGGATATGCAAGACCGGCTACAACGTGGATTCCTTTGGCCACAACCTGATGCTGCCGCAGTTGCTGCGCCAGGGCGGCATGGAATCTTACGTCATGATGCGCCCGGGCCTGCACGAGAACCCCACTGTGCCCACGCATTCCTTCTGGTGGGAATCCCCAGACGGCTCCCGCGTGCTGGCTTTCCGCATCCCTCACGGGTACGCGACATCGGGCGAAAAGCGCCTGGAGGAGGGCTTGGAATACCTCAAAGATAAGGGCGAGGAACTGGGCCAGGGCATGATGCTGTTTTACGGCGTCGGCAACCACGGCGGCGGCCCCACGAAGGCCGACATCGCCTTCCTGCGGGAGAAGATGGGGCAAGAAGGCTTTGAGGAACTCAAGTTTTCCTCCCCCGATACCTTTTTCGAGGAACTTTGCCTGACGCCACTGGAACTGCCGGTCTGGCGCGAGGATTTGCAGCATCACGCCAGCGGCTGTTACAGCGCGACCTCCATGGTCAAGCAGCTCAACCGCCGGGCGGAACAGGAGCTCTTTTTTGCCGAAGCCTGGGATACCGCCGCCGCAAAGCAGTTCGGAAGCGACCCCCGCACGAAGGAACTCGCCGAAGCCTGGCGCGACGTCGCGTTCAACCAGTTCCACGACATTTTTGACGGCTGCTCCATTCGCGAGGCGTATGACGACGTACGCGACAGCATGGGCCACGCCCGCACCATCGCCGCCCGTGCGGCCAACAATGCCCTGCTGCGCTTCAGCCGGGGGATCGACACCTGGCTTGAGGGTGTGGACGCCCCGACGAAGGAAGTTCGTCATCGGGGGATCCCGAACGAGTTCGCCCGCCCGGTGGTCGTCTTCAACGCCCTGAGCTTTGAGCGCGAGATTCCTGTGCGCGTGCTGGAACACTCCCGCCGCGTGGAGGATCACAACCGCCAGCCGGTGCCCTTCCAAAACGTGCGCGCCTCTCGCTTCAGCGGCCCGAACGAATTGGACACCCTCTTCCTGGCGAAGGTACCCGCCCTGGGCTACACCCTGTTTTGGGTGTGGATCGGCCACGACCCTGAGGTCAGTGCAGATACCGGCGTCCGGGGCGGCCAGAATGCCGAAGGCCGCTACTTCATTGAGAACGAGTTCATTTACGCTGAATTCTGTCCCCAGACCGGCGGCATCGCCAAGCTGGTCGACAAAGCCGCGGGCCGCACAGTCAGCGGAGGTAAGCCCTTGGCAATCCCCACTGTGATCAACGACATCGTGGCCGACACCTGGGCGCACAACATCTTCCGGTTCCACGACATTAAGGGTACAATGGAACTGGTTTCAATG
This sequence comes from Oscillospiraceae bacterium, assembly GCA_031549985.1. Classification (GTDB taxonomy): domain Bacteria; phylum Bacillota; class Clostridia; order Oscillospirales; family Acutalibacteraceae; genus WRMQ01. Next base: position 9,876 of record JAVBOZ010000116.1, read on the forward strand.
GAACTGCTGGAAAGCGGCCCTTGCCGCGCCCTGTTGCAGGTGAAGCATCGCTATAACAACAGCACCTTGCTGCAAAACTTTTCCCTCTCCGCCGGGCAAAAGACTGTTCAGGCGGAATGCAAGGCGCTCTGGAGCGAACCCTTTACCATGCTGAAAATCGCCCTGCCGCTGGAGGGCAGCGACCCCATCTCAACCTATGAAATCCCCAACGGCTATATCAAACGCCCCTGCAACGGCGAGGAAGAACCCGGCCTGAACTGGGCGGACTGCACCCTGACCGATGCCGACGGCGCGCGCCACGGCCTGGCGGTGATGAGCGACAGCAAATACAGCTACGACTGCGTAGCAGGCGATGACTGCCCCACGCATGATGCTGGCGGCAGCACCGAGCTTCGCCTGACCGCCCTGCGCAACGTGATCTTCGCCGACCACAACGCATCACGCCCGGCCCGGGAATTTGACTTTACGGATGAGGGCCTGCAGCGCTTCACCTACGCGCTGTATCCGCACGAGGGCGAAGCAGAGCAGAGTGACGTCACCCTCGAAGCGCTTTCGCTCAATAACGCGCCTGCCGTGGTCGAAGAAAGCTATCACGCGGGCAGCCTGCCGCCAACCGGCAGCTTCCTGACCGTCGATGAGTCAAACATCATCGCCACAGCCTATAAGCTCTGCGAAGACGGCTCTGGCGACCTTGTCGTGCGCCTTTATGAAGCCCTGGGTAAGCCCTATACCCACGCGGCGATTACCCTGCCGCAAATGGACGCCTGCTTCTGGGCGGACTTTACGCCGTTCGAGATCAAGACCTTCCGCGTCAACGCCGAGGGAATGGCGACACAGGTCAACTTCCTGGAAGGCATTGTATAAGTGCCTGCGGCACGGCTCTTCGCCTGCGGCTTAATGGCAGAAGTGCTCATTGGACATCAAAAAACGCCTGCTCCTTTCGGGGCAGGCGTTTTGATTCTGCTTTCAGCTGTAAAAGATGCCGTCCGCCCAACCCAGCTTCTCGATTAAAAGCTGGTCAAACAAATAGAACAGCTCGGGCAGGCTGAAGACCACAAGAAACAGCATCTTGACGGTCGCCTTGAACTGCTTCCAAAACATCACCCAGGGATCCATGGGCGCTTCGGTCGTCAGCTCTTCGGCGTTTTGGGGCGGGTTTACGATCTTATACGAAAGCGCACCCGAAATCGCAATGTGATCCGTATGGGTCTTTCCGTTTTCGTCGGTCAGGGTCAGATACTCAAACGCCTGCGGGGTGAATTCGACCCCACCGCCGTTTTTATAAAGGATGCGATCAAGCGAATCCCAGAGGGTCGGGTTCCAGCCCGCGCCGTCGCCGTATTCATAGCGGCCATCGTTGCGCAGCTCAATCCAAAGATCCTTCAGGCCCGTTGGCTTGATCAGGTTGCCGTAGAGGTCATCCACCAGGCAGCGGGCATACATGAAGTTGAAGTCGCCGATCGCGACGACCGCGCGGTCCTGCGTGCGGGCATTGATGTGCCTGGCCATTTGCCGGAAGTTATCCGCCCGCGCCTCGACGGATTTGAAGTCTACGCCCGCATCGGCGTGCAGTACGTAAAGGTCAATGTAGACGCCCTCGGCAATTTCGGCCACTGTATAGATGAACCCCTTTTGCGCCAACCGGTCGGTCGAGCCGGAAAGCACGCCGTAAGTGCTTTCCCACGCTGTGCGTGTCACATTATACAGTGGCTTTTTCGCGAAAAAATTCAGGCCGTCGCCCGCCGGTATGCCGCCGCTTGTGACCGTTTGATAAGGAAATGCGGGCATGTTCTCAGCCAGCCCTTTATGGTAGTTGAAATCCTCCTGCACGCCGATGATGTCAACATCCAGTCCGTTAAGCAGGGCGCCGATTCCGGCCGACTTTTGGTTACCCGAAGATTTCGCGGTTCCCTGAAATGTGCCCATGAGGGGGATTCCCGAAACGTTATAGGTCAACAGCCTCAGTACATTTTCCTCCTGCTCCCCGGCGGCGACAGTGATCTGCAAAGCGCCATAGAGCATCGTCAAGCAAAGCACGACGCAGAGGGTCTTTTTCAGCGCGTTTTTCATTCCGCAATCCCCTTCTCCTGTTGTTTTTTTGTTTTTCATACTATAGCATAACGATACCCAAAATGCAAGGCCCGCTGCGTAGTTTGCGCAGCGCATATTTCGCGGTTTTTATAAAAACGCTTGAATCCTTTCCGATTCTGTGGTAAACTGAGAGAAGCAACTTTAGTCGAATGATACTGCAAAATTTTGGCCGTACATATAGAAAGGGGTCGCCATGTCCGCTCCGATCAGCGCCGGCAAAAAAGCCGGCTCCCGCTTTGCGAACCTTGTGAAAGACAACGGGTACGTAACGCTGGCCTTTTTCGCGACGGCGATATTGATGCTCTTTATCTGGTTTTGCTTCCAGGCGATTCCTTTTGGCTCGGTACCAAAGGAATTTGCGGGCGGTGGGTTGCTGGAACAGTTCCGGCATGGCCGCACCATGCTGCGCATGGACGCCTTCCACCAATACGGCCCCCTTTTCGGGGAATATTACGAGCGACTGACGCAGGGCCGCAGCCTGCTGTATTCCTGGAACACCGGCCTTGGCGGCAACTTTTTGGGCAACTTCTTCAACTACCTTTCCAGCCCCTTCGGCCTGCTTGTGCTGGTGTTTGGGCACGCCAGGGTGCCTGAGGCCTTCGGCGTGATGATCCTGCTGAAGGCGGCCTTTGCCTCCGGCACGTTCGCCTATATGCTGCGAAAAATGTTCAACCGCAACGATGCTTCCATTGCCGCGTTCGGTGTACTTTATACCTTTTGCGGTTTCTTCATCGCCTATTACTGGAACGTGATGTGGATCGACGCGATGGCGTTGCTGCCCCTGGTCGCGCTGGGGATCGACTATGTCGTGAAAAAACAGCGTTTCACCCTCTTTGCCGTCAGCCTGGCGGTGACGCTGGTGAGCAACTATTACATGGGCTTCATGGTCTGCATCTTCAGCGTACTGTTCTTCCTGCTGCGTTATTTTGGCACCTATGACTTTAGCGCCCCTTTGAGCGAAACCCAAAAGGAGGGCAAGAAATCGCTGCTAGACAGCCGCCTGCTCCGCAGCGGCGCGGCGTTCGTGCTGGGTTCCGCCCTGGCGGGTGCGCTGGCGGCCTTCGCGCTACTGCCGGTCTTTTATGCCCTGCGCAGCAGTAGCGCCACCTCCGGCGAATTTCCGGATCAGAAGGAATGGTTCAACTCCGCTTTTTCGATCTTCGATTTTTTGGCCAACCATCTGGCGGACGTCACCCCCACCATCCGTTCCAGCGGGGACGATGTGCTGCCCAACATTTATTGCGGCGCGGCGACGCTGCTGCTGCTGCCCTTGTATTTCTTTGTACCTTCCATCAAGACGCGCGAAAAGGTGCTGAACGCCGCGCTGCTGGCGTTGCTCTTCTTCAGCTTCAACACCCGCGTGCTCAATTATATCTGGCACGCCAACCACTTCCCCAACGACCTGCCCTACCGATTCTCCTTCCTGTATTCCTTCCTCCTTGTGCTGATCGCCTTCCGCACCTTCCAGCATCTTAAAGAACTCAGCGGTAAACTGATTCTGGGTTCCGGGCTGGGGATGACGCTGTTCGTCATTGCGGTGCAGGAGATCGGCTCCAAAAACGTCAACGGCAACGGCCGCGCAGGCGACGAGGCCGATCTCGCGATTTACCTCAACATCGCGTTTTTCGTCGCCTATGCCGTGATCTTCTTCGCGCACCGCCGTACGCCGCAAAACAAGACGGCGGCGCTGTCGCTCCTGCTGCTCTGCGCCGTGGTAACGGAGGTCTGCGCAGCCGACACCAATAACTTCGAAATCACGCAGGAAAAATACCCCTTTGTTTACGATCTTGCCTCCTTTCAAAAGGCAAAGGCCCGCCTGACGGAAAAAGATAAATCTTTCCATCGCATGGAACTGACCGACCTGCGCACCCGGATGGACCCCGCCTGGTACGATTACCCCGGCGTATCCACCTTCTCCTCCATGGCGTACGAAAAGACCTCCAACCTCGAATACCGCCTTGGGCTGGGCGGCAACTTCATCAATTCTTATACCTATAACCCCCAGACACCTGTCTACAACGCGATGCACAGCCTGAAATATCTCTTTGAAACGCAGGGCAGTGACGATGTGCTGCGTACCTATAAGAAATACCCTTACAGCGGCAGCAGTTATGTGCAGGCGCTGAATTCGCCGTACTATACCTATCGGTTCACCGAGCAGCGCTTCACGGTGTTCGAGAACAACTATTGGCTGCCCATCGGCTATTTTGCGAACGATACGCTGCGCAAATGGGCCACGACCACCAACCCCAACCCCTTTGAGCTACAGGCTGATTATTGGAAACTGGCCAGTGGCCAGGCAGATGTCTTCCTCCCGCTGAACTATTTTGCGGCCTCGGAGGATTTCGACGTCAACGTACCCTCCGTGACGGTCGCGGGCCAATATGTCAGCTATTCCGGGGCAAGCGCCATGAAGGCAGGCGGCCGCAGAATCCAGCTGGACATCTACGTTGAAAAAGAACAGAACGCCTACATTCAGGTCAACAGCAGTAGCGTCTCCGCCGTCAGTGTCCTGCGCAGCGACCGGACGGAAGAACGTTCGCACGATGACCGCTGCATTTGGGATCTCGGCGTCGTCACCCCTGACGCGCCGCTGCGCGTAGAACTGCAGCTGGACAGCAGCGCGCCCGACAGCGGCGGATTTTCCTGCTACGTTTACGCGCTCAACGAAGAGGCCTTCCTGAAAGGCTACGAATTCTTCAAAGACCACAGCTGGCAGATTGCCGAAAACGGCCACAGCGACACCATGCTCACCGGCACAATCACCGCGCCGCCCGGCAAGGACGGTCTGCTCTATACCTCCATCCCCTACGACACCGGCTGGCAGGTGACGGTTGACGGCAAGCGTGTCAATGTTAAGAACTACGTCGCGGTCGGGGACGGAGCATTTCTTGCCGTTCCGCTCAAGGCGGGGATGAAGCACACAGTCACCTTCCGGTTTATCCCGCTTGGCCTGCGCAGCGGCGTAATGATCTCCGGTGCGGCGCTGATCCTGTTGGGGCTTTGGGGCTTTCTGTTGGAACTGCGCAAACGAAAAAATACCGACAATCCTTCGCCGGCAGGCGCGGAAGATACGCCCGCCATCCCCGCCATTGAATATGCGCCTTCTGGGCGTTTCCCCATTGATTATCCCAGCGAGGCGGTTGCGCCGCCGAAAGAGAGCGGGCGCATGTTTGCGACTGAGGGGCTGCGGCCCGAAGATTTTTCACTGACAGGCCCGGCGGGCGAACCCGAAGAACGATTTCACCTCACGCTGCCAGACCCCGAAGCCCTCGCCGCAGAGGCGGAGCAAGCGGCACCCTCTGCGCAAGAAGAAGACGCGCCGCAGCCAGACGAAACTCCGACTGAGGACGCGCCGCTTGACAGCGAAGACGGCGAAGGCTCACCGCAGGGGAAAGATGTCGCGTCGTTTTTGCAGAAGCTGCAAGCGGACGCGGCGGCGTTGGAAGCCAGGGTTAGCCCAAAAAGCGATGAAGAAGAGCCGCCAAATTTTCAGTTGAGCTGAAAAAACAAAAGCTCTTTTAGACAACCGTATTGATACAGGAGGCAACGGGAGCACACTGTGCTCCCCTACAAAAGCACGCAACGGCCAAACCGTAGGGGCGAACAGTGTTCGCCCGCAATTACACATCAATACCAACGTCTAAAACAGCCAAAAAAAATGACAAGGCCTGGGCACGACTTTGCGCCCAGGCCTTGTTTTATTCTCGTTGGCTGTCGTACGCCTAATTCCCGGTCTTGAAGAACGGCGAAAGCGACGACGCGAGGCCGCTGATGGTCATGGTCTGCAGCACCACCTTGCCGGGTCCGGTCAGGCAAATCTGGAACCAATCCTCACCGCCGAAAAGAACGTTTTTCACGCCCTTCAGACTCTGCACGTCCATGCGGACGGATTCATCCATCATCGCCACGTTCCCGGGGTTCACGATCAGCGTCTGGCCGGGCGCAAGCTCGTAATCTACCGCAAAGCCGTCGATTTCGATAAACGCCGTGCCGGTGCCGGTCAGTTTTTGCATGACGAAGCCTTCGCCGCCCAGCAGGCCCGCGCCGAACTTCTTGTTGAAATGCATTGAAAGCTGCACTGAGGGTTCGGAGGCAAGAAAGGCGCTCTTTTGGCAGATGACACTGTTGCCGTTGAGCACGATCGGCCGGATAGAACCCGGGAAGCTGGAACCAAAGGCGATCATGCCCGCCCCGCCTTCCGCCTTGTAGGTGTTTTGGAAGATGGATTCGCCGCTGATCATACGACCAAACATCTTGCCCAGCCCGCCGCCCCCGGCACCGGTGGACATTTTCATGTTGCCGGTCATCCAGACCATGGAGCCGCGCTCGGTAAGCATGCTTTCGCCCTGCTGCAATTCGCATTGCACCACGGGCATGGGTTCGCCAATGATTTGATACTGCATACATTTCTCCCTTTATATAAATTTAGGTCGCGCTACATTTGCTCCGGCACCGTGATCTTAAACATGCGCAGGAGGCTCGCAAGGGTGTCGCGCACAGCGGCGCAGAGGTTGAGCCGGGCCTGCATCAGCGGTTCCGCCTCGCCCTTGATGCGGCATGCGTTATAAAACTTGTGGAACAATCCGGCCAGTTCCATGCAAAACCGGGTAATACGCGCAGGGTCGTAATGCTGCGCAGCGGTAACAATCTCCCCAGTCAAAGACGCCAGCAAACGGATCAGCTCGCGCTCCTCAGGTGCATTGAGCCGCGCCAATTCTTCCCGGGTGCAGGCGCGCATGGCGACACCCTCTTCGGCGAAGCGGCGGAAGATGCTACAGATGCGGGCGTGGGCATATTGGCAGTAATAGACCGGGTTCTTCGACGACTGTTCCAGCGCGAGGCCCAGGTCAAACTCCATCTGGCTGGTCGGTTCCCGCAGGTTGAAGATAAAGCGCAGCGCGTCGATGGGGATCTGTTCCAGCAGGTCTTCAAGGGTAATTGATTTGCCGGTGCGCTTGCTCATGCGCACAACCTCACCGTTTTGCACGAATTTCACCAGTTGCATCAGCACGATGTCAAGGCGGCTGACGTCGATACCCAGTGAAGGCAGAACTGCCTTCAAGCAGAGCGTATAACCATGGTGGTCGTGCCCCAAAATATTGACAGCCCGGTCGTAATTCCGCGTGACCAGCTTATTGTAATGGTAGGCAATGTCCGGCACGATATAGGTCGGCAGGCCGTTGCTGCGCACGAGAACGAAGTCTTTTTCCAGTCCAAAATCCGTGCCTTTGAACCAGAGCGCCCCTTCGCTTTCGTAGGTATTGCCGCTTTCGCGCAGCAGGCTGATCACCCGCTCCACCTCACCGTTGGCGTAAAGAGAGCTTTCGCGAAACCAGGTATCGTATTCAATTCTGTATTTTTCTAGGTTGCCACGCATCCCCTCAATGTTCTTTGGCATAGCAAAGGCGACCAGCGCGGCGCGGCGCTCTTTTTCGTCGGCACGAAGCAGCGCATCTCCGTAGATATCGGCAAAGGCCGCCGCGTGTTCGGCAATGTCCGCGCCCTGGTAGCATTCGGCGGGGAGTTCGATATCTTCGCCAAAGTACTGCCGATAGCGTATTTCGAGCGAGAGGCCGAATTTCTCGATCTGGTTGCCCGCGTCGTTGACATAGAATTCGCGCTCGACGGCGTAACCTGCGGCCTCAAGCAACGCAGCCAGGCAATCGCCCAAGGCACCGCCCCGCGCGTTACCCATATGCATCGGCCCTGTCGGGTTAGCGGAAACGAACTCCACCAAAATCCGCTGCCCTTTGCCGTAATCCGAACGGCCATAATCGTCGCCTCTGGCGCGAACATCCATCAAGATGTCGGCGTAAAAAGCGTCGTTAAAATAAAAATTGAGGAACCCCGCGCCCGCCACCTCGCATCGCTGGGCGTAGGTACTGTTCAAATCCAGCCGCGTCTGCACGGCCTCGGCGATTTTGCGGGGCGGCAGTCGCAGCTCTCGCGCCCAGGCCATGGCCGCGTTAGCCGAAAGGTCGCCGTTGGCGCGGTTGGCGGGCACCTCCAACTGAAACGCCCCCACCGGGAGCGCAGGCAGCGCTCCGGCCTGAACAGCTTTCGCCGCAGCCGCGTTGATCGCCTGGCAAAGCTGTAGCTCCGCCTTCTGAACAATGTCGGACATTGGTTATGATCCCTCCTTTTCAAGTTTTTGCGCAGCACAAAACGAATAATTCGAAAAATAGCGGGCTCGATTTTTCAAGCTTATATTATTCCTTGGTTAAAAACATTGCAAGCGTTTTGAGGATTTCGCTTTCAGTGCAAGGACGATAACGCAGCACTGGGAGCGAAAGGCCGAAACGTTACAATGATTTTATTCAAGGGGTAGTTTTAGCCTCTTAAACTTCAAGACCACCGCCCAGCGCTCGCCGGGGCGCGCCGCCAACCCGCCCGCCTGCCGAACCCGGCACCCGGCGCACGTTGATCTCCATCCGATTCATGCTCATCATGTCGGCATAAAAATCAAGGGTATACCAGAGCTTGATCTGCCCGCCCGTATCGGTCATTTCGGATTCCACCGAACGCGCGTAGACGCCCAGATGCATCATGCCGGCGGGGGTGCTGTAATAGCAGTGATGGCGCACACCCTGCTCAAGTGTGATTTCGAGCGGAAACTCCCCTTCGCGCGAAAGCGACACTGTCCGCTGTTGAATGCGCATCGCCGCCGGGCTGCCTTCAAGGCCCTCGCTCAGTTCGGTATAATTCAACTGCCAGCCGCCGCCGCGTTCCGGCGGAAGCGCGGCCAGAACGCCGTCGCAGATCATCTCGGAGGAGTGCAGTTCCCCTTCAATTTCATGCGAATCGTTGATTTCAATCACGACGGGAATTTTCGCCGCTCTTTTCGCGGGCGCGCGCTTCTTCGGCGCGGGCGTTGCTTCATCCATTTGTATTTCCCTCCTTTTTCACTTCAGCCCGCCGTAGGCCAAGCTCCAACAGCTGCGCTTCATCCGCCGGGGCGGGGCAGTCGGTCATAGGCTCCGAAGCGTTTTGCACCTTCGGAAAAGCCGTAACATCCCGCAGGCTCTCGCAGCCCAGCAATTGCATCACAACACGATCCAGCCCCAGCCCCATGCCGCAGTGCGGCGGCGGGCCATAGCGAAACGCGTCAACCAAAAAGCCAAATTTCTGCTGAATTTCCTCTTCGCTCAACCCCAGCAGCGCGAAAATACGCGCCTGCAAGGCGGGGTCAGTGATGCGCACGGAACCGGAGGAAAGCTCGATACCGTTGAGCGTAAGATCGGCCGCCTTGGCCACCACACCGGCCTTGTCGCTTTCCAAAATGGCCAGGCTTTCATCCGTCGGGGCGGTGAAAGCGTGATGCATCGCGACAAAGCTCTGGCTCTCCTCATCCCAATCAAAGAAGGGGAACTCCGTCACCCAAAGAAAGTTGAGCTTACCCTTTGGGATCAGCGCAAGTTTCTTCGCCAGCTCCTGGCGCAGCAGCCCCAGCACGGAGAGCACGAGGCTGTTCTTTGCGTCGGCCACGAGAAACACGACGTCGCCCGGCGCTGCCTGCGCCGTGCGCAACAGTGCCTGCATGGTCTCTTCGGTCAGGAATTTGCCAAAGGAAGAAGAGAGTGTACCATCCTGCGCAAAGCGCGCCCAGGCAAGGCCCTTCGCGCCGACGCCTCGCACAAGCTCGGTCAGTTTATCAATCTCCTTGCGGGTCAGCGCCGCAAACGCGCCCTTGGCCGTCAGGCCCCGCACGCAGCCGCCCGCTTCCAGCGCGCCGTCGAACACGGCAAAACCGCCGCCGCTCACTACGCCGCTTGCGTCAAACAGCTCCATGCCGTAGCGGGTGTCCGGCTTGTCGCTGCCGTAGCGTTCCAGCGCCTCACGATAGGGCAAGCGCGGAATCGGGAACTGAATCCCCAAGCCCAGTTTTTCATCCAGACGTTTGATATAGCCTTCCACCATGTCCAGCAGCGCCGGAAGCTCGGTGAAACTCATTTCAAGGTCGATTTGCGTGAATTCGGGCTGACGGTCGGCGCGCAGGTCCTCATCGCGAAAGCTCCGCGCCAGCTGGAAGTAACGGTCAAACCCCGCCACCATACACAGCTGCTTATAGAGCTGGGGCGACTGCGGCAGGGCATAGACACTGCCCGGTCGAATCCGGCTCGGCACGATGTAATCGCGCGCGCCTTCAGGGGTGGATTTGATCAGCATCGGCGTCTCAATTTCGATGAAGCCGTTCTCGTCAAAATAATCCCGCGTGATCTTCGCGATCCGGCTGCGCATTAACAAGTTGCGCTGCAGATCAGGCCGCCGCAGGTCGAGATAGCGATATTTCAGCCTTGTCAGCTCGGCGGTCGGGCAGTTCTCGATGATCTCGAACGGCGGCGTCTCACTCTTGGCCAGCAGGAGCAGTTCCTCCACCGCGATCTCCACCTCGCCCGTCGGCAATTCAGCGTTCTTGGCACTGCGCTCACGCACGACGCCCCGGGCCATAACGACGAATTCGCTGCGCAGGCCCCTGGCTTTTTCAAACAGCGCGGCAGGGCAGGCCTCATCAAACGCCAGCTGCAAAATGCCGCTGCGGTCGCGCAGGTCGATGAAGATCAGCGCCCCAAGGTCGCGCTGACGCTGCACCCAGCCCGCAACAGTGACGGCCTGCCCGGCGTGGGCAAGCCGCAGATCGCCGCAATAATGTGTGCGCTTGTTCTTTCCCATTGCATCCATGGTTGTAACCCCTCAATATGTATTGGTATTGGCGAAGGTTCCATCCCCGCCCGCAGATATTTTCACAACATCAAAATCATTCTCCGGCCAAAATGCCGCCAGTGTTATCCCCATAAAGCTCCGCCAATTCCGTCTGCATTCGTCGCAGCATAAGTTGCTCGAATTCATCGGGAAAGTCTGTCAGTGTCACCAGTGTTTCTTCGCCGGTCGCCATGTCCTTGAGCTTGGCGCGCTGGTTCTTCAGCTCGTCATCGCCCAGCACAAGTGTGCAGCGCGCGTTGAGCTTATCGGCATATTTCATCTGCGCCTTGAGCGAACGCCCGGCGACATCATATTGCGTATGCCAGCCATCGCTGCGCACAGCGGCGGCCAACTGCGCCGCCTTGACCAACGCGGCGTCGTTCAGCGCCGCGATGAAAAGCTCACAGCGGCTCGGCTCGGGCAAGGGAGCCTTCAGCGACTGCAATTGCAGCCAGAGCCGTTCCAGCCCCATCGCAAACCCCAGCGAAGGCGTATGCTGGCCGCCCAGTTCCTCAATCAGGCCATCATAACGCCCGCCGGCGCCCAACGCCATACCCTGCAGCGCGGGCACCTCCGAGATGAACTCGAATACCGTGCGGGTATAGTAATCCAGCCCACGGACAATGCGCGGATTGACAGTATAGGGCAGGTCAAGGGCGTCCAAGAAACCTTTGACCGCGTCAAAATGGGCGGCACAATCGCCGCAGATATAATCCAGCACTGAGGGGGCGTTCGCGGCGATTTCAGCGCATATGGGGCTTTTGCAATCGAGAATGCGCATCGGGTTGCGCTCGAGCCTGCCCTGGCAGGTCTCACAGAGCTCGTCCCGCTTCGCACCAAAATAAGCACGCAGTGCCTCCAGATATCCCTTTCGGCATTCCGGGCAGCCGATGCTGTTGATTTCCACGCGGTAATCCGTCAGTGAAAGGTTGGCGAAAAGCTCCGCCGCCAGAGCGATCAGTTCCGCGTCCGCAGCGGGAACCGCCGCGCCGAAGCATTCGACACCGAATTGGCTGTGCTCCCGATAGCGCCCGGCCTGCGGCTTTTCATAGCGATAATTTTTTACAATATAGCTGACCTTACAGGGCAGCGCTTCGTTCAAAAGGCCATGTTCAAGGCAGGCCCGGGCGGCCCCCGCCGTACCCTCCGGCCGCAGGGTGATGGAGCGCCCGCTCTTATCGAAGAAGGTGTACATCTCCTTCTGAACCACGTCCGTGGTGTCGCCCACAGAGCGCTCGAACAGCTCGGTATGTTCAAACACGGGCGTACGGATCTCGCTGAACCCGAAGGCTTCAGCAATCTCCAGCGCCGTGTGTTCAATGTGGCGCAGTTCGTGAGTTTCGCCGGGTAAAACGTCCCGCGTGCCGCGCACGCCCTTGGTCAGCAATGCCATATTGTCTCTTCCTCTCCGAATACCTTCTGCTCTTTCCTGGTTAGGCCTCCAATGCATATGCATGGATGGCGGCGCGTCATAGACATTTCAACCAGCAGCCTCTCGGCGAGCGCAGCGCAGCGACACTAGCCGCACCGCAACTGCCGCAGGTGCCTACCATTCAATTTTGCGCTTGCTTTGACGTGTGATTTCGCGCCAATCAAGGTCGCCCCGTTCGAGGGCATGCACCAGCGCTTCCGCCGTGGCGATGTTGGTCGCGGCGGGGATGTTATGCACGTCACAAAGGCGCAGCAGGCTGTTCTCTTCCGGGTTTTCGCCGGCGTTGATGCCGTCGCGGAAGAGCATGATCAGGTCAAGCTCGTCACAGCTGACCATTGATTCCACCTGCTCCACGCCGCCCTGGCCGGAATACAGCAGCTGCACGGGCAACCCGGTCGCCTCGTTGATGATGCGCCCCGTGGAGCCCGTGGCAAACAGCGTGTGCTTGCCGAATACGCCGCAATAGGCGATGCAGAACTGCGTCATCAGCTCTTTCTTGGTGTCGTTCGCGATCAAGGCAATGTTCATCGGTTTAGACACTCCTTTCAAATATCGGGGATTTATTCCGCCGCTTCGTCTTCCGTCTCCGGTTCCACCGCGTCCGGCTCATCCTCCGGCCCGGCCTCTTCGGCGGGCGGCAGCGGGTCAACGGGTTCTTCTTCGTTCGCCGGAACGCAGGCCATCGCGATCACGCGTTCGCCCCCATTCAACTTCATTACGCGCACACCCTTGCCCGGGCGGTTATAGACGCTGATTTGCCCGGCGGGGATGCGGATGATCACGCCGTCAGAGGCAATCAGGATCAGATCGTCGCCTTCCTCCACCACCGCAACGGCGGCTACGCTGCCAAAGCGTTGGGTGTGGTAGTTGGTGATGCCCTTGCCGGCGCGGGATTGCAGACGGTAGTTCGCGGGCAAGCTGCGGCGGCCCAGGCCGCTTTCACTCACCGTGAGAATGGTCTTGCCCTCGGCGATCTTGTCAAAGCCCACCACCTGGTCGCCCTCGGCCAGATTAATGGCTCGGACGCCCCGGGCCGTACGCCCCAGCGGCCTCGCGTCGCTTTCGCGAAAACGGATGGCCATGCCCGCGCGGGTGGCAATGATCAATTCCTCCTCGCCGGAGGTCAGGCGTACCCAGGCCAGCTCGTCGTCTTCGTCCAAATTGAGGGCGATGACGCCGTTCTTTCGCACGTTGCGGTATTCGCTCAGCGCGGTGCGCTTGATGATGCCCTGCCGGGTCACCATGCAAAGGTAATGCTCCGCCTGCTCCGCCGTGCGCTCGTCGTTGGGCACCTGAATCATCGCCGAGACGCTCTCGTCGCCGGAAATCGGCAGGAGGTTGACAATGTTCATGCCCTTGCTGTTACGGGAACCTTCGGGGATTTCATAACCCTTCAGCCGATAGACGCGCCCGCGCGTGGTGAATATCATCACGTAATCGTGGGTCGAACAGGTGAACATCGTCTGCACCACGTCCTCCTCCCGCCGCGTCAGGCCCTTGATGCCACGGCCGCCGCGGTGCTGGCTCTGGTAATTATCCATGGGCAGGCGCTTGACATAGCCCAGCGTCGTCATGGTATAGACGCAGGTCTCCTCGGGAATCAGGTCCTCAATATCCACCTCGCCGCTGATATCCTGAATCTCCGTGCGGCGGGGGTCGCCAAATTTATCACGGATGGCGCACAGCTCCGTTTTCAACACCGCGAGCAGTTTGGCCGGGTCGGCCAGCAGCGCCTCGAACTCGGCGATCTGCAAGCGCAGCTGCGCCATTTCTTCCTCGATTTTTTCGCGCTCCAGGCCGGTCAATTGACCCAGACGCATTTGCACAATCGCCTGCGCCTGCGCGTCGTCAAAGCCGAAGCGCTCCATCAGGCGGCTCTTGCTTTCGGGGATCGTCTTCGACGAGCGGATGATCGCCAACACCTCGTCAATGTTATCCTGCGCGACCAGCAGAGCTTCCAAAATGTGCGCCCGCTCCCGCGCCTTGCGCAGATCAAACTGCGTGCGCCGGGTGATCACTTCCACCTGAAAATCGATGTAATGCCGCAACATCTGCCCCAGCGTCAGCAGCTTTGGCTCACCATTGACCAGCGCAATCATCATCACGCCGAAGGTGCTCTGCATCTGTGTATAGGAATACAGCCGGTTCAGAACCACCTGCGGGTTGGCGTCGCGCTTGAGGTCAACCACGAGATCCATGCCGTTGCGGGAAGAATAGTCGTTGACAGCCGAGACGCCGTCGATGCGTTTATCTTTCACCAGCTGGTCGATCGCTTCATGCAGCCGGGCCTTGTTGACCATATAGGGCAGTTCAACCACATGGATGGCGTAGCGGCCGTCCTTCTTCTCGCGAATCTCCGCCCGGGCGCGGACGACAACACGCCCACGGCCCGTGGCATAGGCCGCGCGGATACCGGCCCTGCCCATGATGATCCCCGCCGTGGGGAAATCCGGCCCGTGAATGTGCTCCATCAGGTCTTCCATGTCCGCTTCCGGGTCGTCGATCAGGCAGCAGATGGCGTTGACGACCTCCACCAAGTTGTGGGGCGGAATATTCGTCGCCATGCCGACAGCGATGCCGGTGGAGCCGTTGACCAACAGGTTCGGAAAACGCGCGGGTAGTACCGTGGGTTCCTTCAGACGGTCGTCGTAGTTGGGCACAAAGTTGACGGTCTCTTTTTCAATATTGGTGAGCATCTCGACCGAAATTTTGCTCATGCGGCTTTCGGTATAGCGGTAGGCTGCGGGCGGGTCGCCGTCAACGGAACCAAAGTTGCCGTGGCCGTCCACCAGCATATAGCGCATGGAAAAATCCTGCGCAAGACGCACCATGGCGTCATAGACAGAGGCGTCACCGTGGGGGTGATAGCTGCCCAGCACGGCGCCGACGGTATCGGCACACTTGCGGTAAGCGCGCTCGGGCGCCAGGCCGTTGCGGTGCATGGTAAAAAGGATGCGCCGGTGCACGGGCTTGAGGCCGTCGCGCACATCGGGCAGCGCCCGGGCGGTGATGACGGACATGGAATAATCAAGAAAGCTCTTGCGCATCTCGCGCGCCAGCTCCACGTTAATGATCTTCTGTTCTTCCAGTGAGGTTGCATCAAAAGCCATGGGTGTTGTTACCGCCTTATCTTACTTTGCGTTGAAAACAGCTCTAAAATGAGTCTCCATCGGTTCTCGCCTCAAATATCCAAATTGCTGACTTTCTTGGCGTTGGCCTCAATGAACTCCCTGCGGGGTTCAACCTTGTCGCCCATCAAAATGGTAAACGTCTCATCCGCCTCAATGGCGTCCTCCAGCGTCACCCGCAGCATCGTTCGGAAAGCCGGGTCCATCGTGGTCTCCCAGAGCTGTTCGGCGTCCATTTCGCCCAGACCCTTGTATCGCTGGATATCGCAGTCTCCGCCCAATTCCTCGGTATAGCGATCGCGCTCGGCGTCCGAAAACGCGTAGCGGCTGCGCTTGCCCTTGCTCACCTTGAACAGCGGCGGCTGGGCGATATAGATGTGCCCTGCGTCGATCAGCGGGCGCATATAGCGGAAGAAGAAGGTCAACAGCAGCGTACGGATGTGTGCGCCGTCCACGTCGGCGTCGGCCATGATCACCACCTTGTGATAGCGCAGACGGGTCAAATCGAAGTCGTCGTCAATGCCCGTGCCCAGCGCCGTGACCACAGGGATCAGCTTTTCGTTGCCGATCACCTTATCGACCCGCGCTTTTTCAACATTGAGCATCTTGCCCCAAAGGGGAAGAATCGCCTGATAACGCGGGTCGCGCCCCTGCTTGGCGCTGCCGCCGGCGCTGTCGCCCTCAACGATGTAAATCTCCGTCACTTCGGCGTTCTTTTCGGTACAATCGGCGAGCTTGCCGGGCAGCGAAGCGCCGTCGACGCCGCTCTTTTTGCGGGCCAGGTCACGCGCGCGCCGCGCGGCCTCGCGGGCCCGGGAGGCATCCAGCGCCTTGGCAAAAATCGCCTTGGCCACGGCGGGATTTTCTTCGAAATAGGCCGTCAGTTTTTCATAGATCATGGAGGAGACCAGCCCCGTCATCGGGGTGTTGCCCAGCTTTGCCTTGGTCTGGCTTTCGAACTGCGCGTCGGTCAGCTTCACGCTGAGCACCGCCGTCATGCCCTCGCGCACATCCTCGCCGCTGAGGTTTTTGTCGCTATCCTTGAGAATCTTGAACTTGCGGCCATAATCGTTAAATACCCGCGTCAGGGCGGTCTTAAAACCCGTTTCGTGCGTGCCGCCGTCAACGGTATGCACGTTATTGGCAAAACTCAACAGCAGTTCGTTGTAGCTGTCGTTATACTGCAACGCGACCTCAGCGGCACTATCGCCGCTGACGGCCGAAAGATGGATCGGTTTTTCGTGCAGGGGAGTCAGACCCCGGTTCTTGTTGAGGTATTCCGCGAAGCTGGCTATGCCGCCGTCATAGCGGAAGGCCTTGCCCTGGGGTTCCGCCGGGTCTCGCAGGTCGTCCAGGGTGATGCGCAGCCCTGCGTTCAAAAATGCGGATTCCCGCAGGCGGCGTTCCAACGTCTCAAACTCGAAGGCCGTGGTCTCGGTGAAGACGTCGGGGTCTGGCTTGAAGATGATGAAGGTGCCTGACTTATCCGTCTTACCGACGATCTCCAATTCCGTCACCGGGTCGCCCCGTTCAAAGCGCTGGCGGTGAATCTGTCCATCAAGACTGACCTCGACTTCCAGCCATTCTGAAAGGGCATTGACCACCGAAGAACCCACCCCGTGCAGGCCGCCGGAGACTTTATAGCCCGTGCCGCCGAACTTACCGCCCGCGTGCAACACAGTCAGCACAACCGTGACCGACGGGATGCCCAGTTTCTCGTTGATGCCCACAGGGATACCGCGTCCGTTATCGCGCACCGAGACGATGTCGCCCGGCAAAATCTCCACATTAATCTCCGTGCAAACCCCAGCCAAGGCCTCGTCAATGGAGTTGTCAACGATTTCATATACCAGATGATGCAGCCCGCGCGGGCCAGTGGATCCGATGTACATACCCGGGCGCTTGCGCACGGCCTCCAGGCCGTCAAGCACCTGGATCTGGCTCTCGTCATATTTTTCGGCGACGGAGGTATCCATCATCCCATCCCGCAATTCCTGATCGTCCAAGCATCCGCCCTCCAAGGTCTAATGTGTAATGTCGCCGTTAAACAAAGCGGTTTGTCGGGCGTACTCAGTTCGCCCCCACAGAACATGACGCTTTATTCAACGTTATCTAATGTCTAAAATCTAATATCTAAAGTCTAAATTCCCGGCATGCCCATGCCACCCGCGCCGCCTCCGCCGCTCATCAGCTGCTGAAAGAAGCCCTGCTTTTTCTCCTTCTTGGGCTTATAAGGCGGTGGATTTTCGAGCTTTGCCTTCGCCTTTTTGCCCGCCGGGGAAGCCAGATATTTGTTCAGGCGGATCACAACCGGTGCCAAATCCTTGCTCATATAGTCGACGCAGTTGGCCAGCAGGGTCTCGTCGTTATCCAGCGTACCGAGAATCGTGACCGCCACAAGGCTTTGCACTTCGTTGACCCCGTTCTCATAGACGTCATTGAACAGGTTGAACAGCCGCCGCATCGCCTGCGGTTCGTTTGCGCGGATCGTATCCATCACCGCCGCATTGCCGTATTGCAGGAAGAATTCCTCACTGAGGAATTCGCCGTACTGCTCATAATTCGTCTTATAAGCCGCGCGCAGGTCAGGGTAAAGCCCCGTGAAGCTGTTGGCGAAGGAAAGCGCGTCATAATACGCGTCACCGTTCTTGATGGCGGACTTTGAGATGCTCTTGGGCAGCTTCTTGCCCGGAGCCATGGGCGCGCCGGGCTTGCGCTTGCGAAAACGCCCAATCAGTTCCTCGGAAAAATCCTCCGCCACCGATTTGCAGTCCCGCTCCGTCGCCGAATCCAGCTCCAACAGCGAAAGAGTGAGGCGGGTGAAGTCGCCCTCCTCCGCCTCTTCAGGCGGGTGGGGGCAAAAGAGCAGCGCAGCCCTGTCGTCAAAGGTCTCAAGCCGCAGGGTACCGGCCTCCCCGCCAAAGGAGACAGCCAGCTTACCTTCGCTCTCCTCCACCGGGAGCGCCCCCTTGGGTAGCGCCTGGGGCCGCAGCACCTTGAACCCCGTCTCTTGCAGCGCGGGTTCCAAGCCCTTGAGCAGCAGTTCCATCGCCATGTTTGCTTCCATCATGATCATTGTCCCTTCCAGCCTGACATTAAAAATAATTATTATAATATATATTATATCACATCGCGCACTGTTTGTCACGTAAATTTTGAAATAAACCGTATTTGCGGCAAATAATTGCGTAATCATTTCTCTTGCATCGCCGCCAAAAACACCGTAAACGCGCTTGGCAGGGCATAGGTATCCGCGAGCGCCGCAGGAGTGACCCAGTGAAGCGCCGAATTTTCCGGAAAGTCAGCCAGTTCTAACCGATAGCCGTACATGTGCCATTCGATATGGGTGAAGATGTGCCGCGCCGCGCCGATGTCTTCGGCGGAAAGTACGCTCTGCGCCGGTATGTTGAGCGCCTCACTCAGCGACTGCCAACCGCCGTTCACAAACGGGGCGTTAGGGAACTCCCAAAGTCCGGCAAGCAGGCCCTTGGCGGGGCGTTTGCGCAGGGCGACACGTTCTTTGCAGCGGATCACGAGCACCGTTCGGCGCTCCGTTTTTCGCGGCCTGAGCGGCGATTTCACCGGCAGTTCCGCCGCAATGCCCTGTTGAAAGGCCACGCACCCCCCCTGCAAAGGGCAGGCTTCGCAGCGCGCCGCAGCGCCTGGCAGGCAGACTGTCGCACCCAAATCCATAATTGCCTGATTGAAATCGCCAGGGCGATCCGGCGGCAGCACGGCAAGCAACCGCGCGGCGGCGGCTTTTTTAACAACCTCCAACGCGATGTCCTCCCGGCTACCCTCCAGGCGCTTGCAGACCCGCAGGGCGTTGCCGTCCACCGCCGGGACGCAGACCCCGTAGGCGATGGAAGCCACCGCACCCGCCGTATACAGCCCAACGCCGGGGAGGTGAAGCAGGGCCTCCGGGTCGGCGGGTAATTCGCCGCCGTATTCCGTCATGACCACGTGCGCGGCCTTTTGTAAGTTCCGCGCCCGGCTGTAATATCCTAAGCCTTGCCAGAGCTTGAGCAGGCGATCTTCGTCAACAGCGGCCAGGTCGGCGATTTCGGGCAATGCATTGATGAATCGCAAGTAGTATTCCTTTACGGTTTCGGCGCGTGTCTGCTGCAGCATGACCTCCGAAACCCAAACACGGTAGGCGTCCCGCGTCCCGCGCCAGGGCAGGTCGCGCCGGTTGACGTCATACCAGGCCAATAGCAATTGCGCAAGCTCGCGGTTGATAGCATTCACCACCTTCAGATGCTAGATTTTAGATGATAGATTTTAGACTTTAGATGCCGTTCATTCAACCACTCAGGTCAAGAACAGTCTAAAATCTAAAATCTAACGTCTAAAGTCTACATTCTAAGACACGGTACCCCTTTTTGCGGTAAAGCGGCTCGCAGCGGCTGAATATTTCCCCCAACCGCCGTTCAGCGCTGGCAGCGCCGTGCTTTTCCAGCATCACGACATAGAACGCCCCACCGGGGAGAAGATGCGCCGCCGCCTGCTCGAATAAGCTATAGACAACCTCTTTGCCCGCGTGAATCGGCGGATTGAGGGTGATGCTGTCGAACTTTTCGGGGATCCGCGCAAATCCATCGGATTGCACAAACCGGGCGGCCACGCCGTTCTGCTCACAATTGCGTTCGGCGCAGGCTAACGCGCGGGGGTTGATATCCGCCAATGTCACCGCAAGGCCATACGCCTTGCCCAGCGTGACGCCGATCACCCCATAGCCGCAACCCAAATCAAGCAGGCTCCCGCGCAGGGGTGGCAGCGTGTTGAGCAGCAGGTCCGTCGCGGGATCCACATGCCCCGGCGAAAATATGCCGCTGTTGCTGGTAAGCGTGATTTTTTGCGCGCCAAAATAATAATCAAAGGTGCGATGGTCATCCTGAAGGTCAGGGTCGTCCACGAAATAATGGCTCATCGCGCATTCCCCTCCCCTGCCACGGCCTTGCATGCCGCCACGGCAAGCCGGTCGCAGCGCTCGTTTTCCGGGTGCCCGGCGTGGCCGCGCACCCAATGCACCGTCACGCTGTGCCGCGCCAGCTCATTCAAGATGGAGTCCCAAAGCTCCGCGTTGAGGGCGGGCTTTTTGTCGCTTTTGATCCAGTTGTTGCGCTTCCATGAAGCCGCCCAGCCCTTGTTGATCCCATCCGCCACATATTGGGAATCCGTCGTGACGGTTACTCTGCAAGGCTGATTGATCGCCTTTAGGCCCTCAAGCAGGGCGGTAAGCTCCATGCGGTTGTTGGTGGTATCCGCCGCGCCGCCGGAAAGCTCTTTCTCGTGTCCGGCATACCGCAAAATCGTTCCCCAGCCGCCGGGGCCGGGGTTGCCGCTGCAAGCGCCGTCGCAGAAAAGCTCAACTTGCTTCATTTCGGGCATGGGTGCCTCCTGAATTGACTAAATCAATACGACCGCAGGTACTGCCGCCAAAAACCGCTGCCGCACCTTCCCAGATGCGGCAGCGTCTCTAGTGTCTTGTATCTTGCTTCTTGTCTCTTGACTTACAGTTCCGCAAAGTACTTGATAGTACGCACCATCTGGCTGGTATAGCTGTTTTCGTTGTCGTACCAGGCGATGACCTGCACCTGATAGAGGCCGTCGCTGATCTTGGTCACCATGGTCTGCGTCGCGTCAAAGAGCGAGCCATAGGTGATGCCGATCACGTCGGAAGAGACGATTTCGTCTTCTGTATAGCCGAAGCTGGCGGAGGCAGCGGCCTTCATCGCGGCATTGATGCCTTCCTTGGTGACGTCCTCGCCCTTGACCACGGCCACGAGGATCGTGGTGGAACCGGTGCAGACCGGCACGCGCTGCGCGGAGCCAATCAGCTTGCCATTGAGCTCGGGAATCACCAGGCCGATGGCCTTGGCCGCGCCGGTGGAATTGGGAACGATATTCTGCGCGCCTGCACGGGCGCGGCGAAGGTCACCCTTGCGGTGGGGGCCGTCCAGAATCATCTGGTCGCCGGTGTAGGCGTGAACCGTGGTCATGATGCCGCTCTGGATGGGCGCATACGCGTTGAGCGTGTTTGCCATGGGGGCCAGGCAGTTGGTGGTGCAACTGGCGGCGGAGACAATGGTATCCTCCTTGGCGAGGATGCCTTCGTTCACGCTGAACACGACGGTCTTGGTCTCGCTGTCAGCCGGGGCGGAGATGACGACCTTCTTCGCGCCCGCAGTGATATGGGCCGAAGCGGCCTTCTTGGTAGCGAAAAAGCCGGTGCATTCCAGCACAACGTCGACGCCCAGCTCGCCCCAGGGCAATTCGGCGGGGTCTTTGATGGAATAGATGGTGATCTTCTGGCCGTCCACGGTGATGGAATCGGCGTCGTTGGTGACGGTGTGCCCGTCATAGCGGCCCTGCGCGGTGTCGTACTTGAGCAGGTGCGCCAGCATCTGGGGGCTGGTCAGATCGTTGATGGCGACTACTTCGTAGCCTTCCGCGCCGAACATCTGGCGGAACGCCAGACGACCGATACGCCCGAAACCGTTGATTGCAACTTTGACTGCCATAATAAGGAACCTCCCTGTGTTTCTTTAATATTGTATTGGTTGATTCATAGTTATTCTACCCTCTTTTGCGTTGATTTGCAAGCTAAATCGGCCAGTTTATCACAGATGAGTTAAGTTTTGGCAGTTTCCATAAAAAGCGATTTTCAGTTCGTGCAAAGCCATACTATTTGACATGAATATGAAGACAACGCAGACCGACTTAATGGCAGGCGCGGCGCAATTGCAGGCGGCTTTTCAGCAGGCGATGCGCACGCCGCCCGGCCCCGGCCATGAAGCGCCCCTGCGCGAACAGCTGCACCTGCTGATGGGGGCGCTGACCGCGCGGCAAGATTTAAAATACGACGCCAAGCTCCAAAGCATGCTGCTTGCCTGCCGCCTGCGGCTGCGTCGGCTGCTCCACGGCTGTGCCTTCGCGGCAGGGGATGATGCCTTTTTTCCCTGCGCATGCGAACTGCGCGAGCTGACGGAAGACATCTGCACCGCCGCCGACCTGCTGCTCAGTTCACTGGGGCGCAGTGTGCTATTCGTGGCCCCGGACGAAGCCTTCAGCGCCGCCTGTGCGCCGCGCGAGCTTGGCTGGCTCCTGCTCGAGGCGATCTGCAATGCCTTCTGCCATACCCATGGGCAGGAGATCCGCGTAACGCTGGAGCAGAAAGGTTCTCGGGAAGAAGGCTATGTTTTGCTGCGCACCGAAAGCGCGGGAAAGATTGACCTGCTTCGCCTGCACACTTCCGCCAACCATGCGGGCACCGGCACGAGCGCCATGCTGCGCATCGCCTGGCTGCACCGGGGTTCGCTGCTCTGGCACGAGGCGAACGGCTCCGCAATTTGCTCGTTGCGCATGCCGCTGCGGCAAAGAGAAAACCCGGCTGCGGCCCCTCCAACCGGTTCGTTCAAAAGAAATATTGCCCTGCATGGGCGGCCGCATAAAAACAACCGCCCCCGTCTTCGCCTTTTGGAAGGCGGCGCGGGCGGCGGGTATGCTGCACCCCTGCCTCCGGCAGCACAGGAACAGCCTGACTTCGTGCAGCTGCTCTGCGACAAGCTTTCGCCGGTCTATACGGCGCTTGCCCCCTGCATCGGAACTGCGGAGGGGTGATCGCTGCCTTTATCACTGCTCTTAAAAATCGCTGACGCGCGCGAACCCCACTCTTGCAGCGCGCCCCAACCGCGTCTAAGTCTAGCAACTAAAGTCTAATATCTAGTATCCAGCATCTCCGCAGCCGCAGCCAGCTGCGCCTGCGTGATTTCTTCCCCGCCCATGATGCGGGCAAGCTCGCGCTTGCGGCCCTCGCGGTCTAACGGCGTGACCTGCGTAAAGGTCTCCGCCTCGCTGCTTGATTTCGTGATGCAAAGGTGGCAGTCCGCTAAGGCAGCAATCTGCGCCAAATGCGTCACGCAGATGACCTGCCGTCCGTGCGAGACCTGGCGCAGCTTGCGGGCAATCTTTTGCGCCGCCCGTCCGCTGACTCCGGCGTCCACCTCGTCGAAAATCAAGGTGGGCACCTCATCTTTTTCGGCCAGCACATTCTTGATGGCCAGCATCACGCGGGAAAGCTCGCCGCCGGAGGCGATCTTTGCCAGTGGACGCGGCTCCTCCCCCACGTTGGCGGAAATCAAAAACGTCATACTATCGCCCCCCTCCGTCGTAAGGGGAGTTTTTTCATGTGTAGCCGTGAACTTTACCCCTGGCATATCCAGCGCCGCCAATTCCTCGCAGACACGCTGGCTGAATTGTTCCGCAGCCTGTCGGCGGGTCTTCGTCAACTGCTTGGCCAGGGCGATGGTAGCGGCGGTCAATGCCGTGATCTCCCGTTCCAAGGCGATGATGCGCTCATCGCCTTGGATCACTGAAACCTCCTCTGCCCGCGCTTTTTCCAAAAACGCCAGCATTGCCTCTTCCGTCTCGCCGTATTTGCGCGAAAGGCGGAAGTAGACATCCAGCCTGCGCTCAGTCTCTGCGGCCTCGGCGGGGTCGAACTCGACGCCCTCCAGAAGGCCGCGCAGCTCCAGGGCGCTCTCCTCCAGTTCGTAAGCGGCGGAGCGCACGCGTTCGCCCAGCGCACGCGCGTCGGGGTAATAGACGCCCGCCTGCTCCAGAGCGGATGCGCCTCTGTGCGCTAATTCGGCGGCGGAGGGCTCCTCATCCGCACCACCCAGCGCCTCCCCGGCTTCATAAAGCGCCTGCAAAATCTTTTCGGCGTGGCGGCAAAGGCTCTGCCGTTCCAGCAGTGCCCTGCGTTCGCCGGGCTGTATCTCCGCCTCCTCCAATTCCGCGATCTGGTGGCGGAGCATATCCAAGCGCCGTGCCTTTTCGGTCTCATCCAACCGCAGGGCATCCTGCTCCCGCTGAAGCCGCCGCAGGCGCAGGTAGTGCTCGCGGTATTCCTGACGCAGTTCGCCGTTTTCGGCCATCGCGTCAATGAAGCGAATGTGCTGCTCCTGCGCCAGCAGTGCCTGCGTATCGTGCTGGCCATGGATGTTGATCAGCGCCTGCCCCAGGCGCTTGAGGACGGAGACGGTCACCGGCGTACCGTTGACCCGGCAGGCATTCTTCCCGCCAGCGGTGATGGAACGTTGCAGCAGCAGGCTGCCGTCCGCCTCAGAGGGGATATCAAGTTCAGTCAGCAGCAGCCCGACGGCGCTTGCTTCATCAACGCCGAACACGGCGGCGACCCGGGCGGAATCCGCGCCCGTGCGGATCAATTCGCGGCTGGTGCGTTCGCCCAGCACGGCGTTGATCGCGTCAATCAGGATCGATTTGCCCGCGCCGGTCTCCCCCGTCATGACCACAAAGCCGGAGGGAAACTCCAGCGTAGCTTCTTTGATTACCGCGATGTTTTCAATTCTCAAACTTTGCAGCATAGCGGTCTATCTCCTCCCGCACCCTCCGCGCGGCAATGTCGCTGCGGCAGAGCAAAAAGATCGTGTCCTCACCCGCCAAACTACCCGCCACATCCTCCAACGCGATTTCATCGAGCGCGGCGCAGGCCCCCTGCGCCAGCCCTGGGCCGCAGCGGACGCTGACAATGTTCCCCACCGCTTCGGCGGAGATCACCGAGTTTTCAAGCAGGGCATGCCTGCGCGCGCCGGTGCGCGCGTCAATCGCCGCGTAGCAGGCAACGCCGTTGCGTTTCACGTTCTTTTTCAATCCAAGGTCACGGATATCCCGCGACACTGTGGCCTGCGTGGCCGCAACGCCGCTGGCGGCGAGGTAACCCAGCAACTGCTCCTGCGTCGAAATCGCCTGCTCGCGCACAGCCTCTAAAATCAATTCACGCCGCCGCTGTTTCATGGTTACACGCCTCCCGCTTCGCTCTGCCAGCCGTTATACAGCTTGCCGCTTAATATGTTCAAAAAATGCCAGTCCTTCAGCCTAATGAAGCACACCTGTTCCTCCGCGCGGCGCACCGTGATCCGCTGCCCAACACGCAGAGGGATTGGCGGTTCCGCGTCGCAGGTCAACGCCAGCCCGTCCTTCGGAATCTCCAACGCAAATTCCGCGCCGGGCGCGAAGAGGATCGAGCGCGCGAACAGAAGATGGTTACAGATGGGCGTCAGCAATATCCCCTCGAGCTGGGGATCCAGTACAGGCCCTCCGGCCGAAAGGGAATATGCCGTGGAACCTGTAGGAGTGGAGAAGATCACACCATCGCCCCGGTAGGGGAAACGGTTGCCGCCGCAGTCCACCACAAGTTCGGCCACCTGGCTGGTGCTATGGCGGGCAATCGCCGCGTCGTTGATGCAGCAAAGGCGCTCCAGAAGGCGTTCGCCTTCCCATAAGCACACTTCCAACAGCATACGGGTGCCCAAGCCCTGCGTACCGTTGAGTTCCGCCAGTTTGGGCAGCAAATGCAGCTCATCACGCTCCAGCCCGGCCAAAAAACCAAGCCGCCCGGCGTTGATGCCCAGCACCGGAGTGCCGTAGGGCAGCGTCAGGCGCGCGCCGCGCAGAATCGTACCGTCCCCGCCGATGGCGATAAGAGCTTCGCAGCGCTCCAGCGCCTCTTGCGGCAGAATCTCGATGCCGCAGCCCTCGAGCTCCGCACGCACAGCCTCGGCCAGGACCTGCGCGCCCTGTTTCTTTAAGTTCACGAAAAGACAAACGGATTGCATAGACTCACCGCCTTCGTCTGAATTATCCTGCACTCTCACTGCAATGAAAGGCAAACACGCGCCGTGCCT
Organism: Oscillospiraceae bacterium; assembly: GCA_031549985.1. Taxonomy (GTDB): domain Bacteria; phylum Bacillota; class Clostridia; order Oscillospirales; family Acutalibacteraceae; genus WRMQ01. The sequence goes on from JAVBOZ010000116.1 coordinate 35,939, forward strand.
TAACAGCATGGCGCGTTTGACATTCGTTGGCATTCTTTCGCATGCTTGGCACTCAATCTTTCAGCAGCGTATATTCGCCCGCACGCAGGGCCAGAAGCATCTCGCGGGGGGTCTGCACTTTGCGGTGAAACGCCACGCCGCCGGGTGCCATGCCGTCTGCGCTGTCTTCGCCATGATAGTCGGAGCCAGAAAGGGGCAACAGTGACCAGCGCCGTGCCCACGCCTCGGCTATCGGGTTGTTCGATTCATGATGCGAGTGGCCATTATAGACTTCTATGCCCTCCAAAAGGGCGGGCTGAATGGTCGTCATACCGAAGCGGAAGGGGTGCGCCTGCGAGAGCAGCAGACCCGCTTCCTTAATCTTCTTGCTGAACGCCTTGAACGTCAGAGCGTCGATTCCTTCGTTGCGCAGCAGGAAATCTTCTTCCATACCATAGATCAGGTAGTCGTTGTCGTTCTCAGCAAAACAGAACTCCGCGCCCGGCAGCACGATAAATCCCTCCGGCGCGGCGGCTTTTGCAGCAGTATAACCGCGCTGAAACCAGGCAACCTGTTCCGCCCAGGGGGCGGATGATATCCCTTTTTTCACCGCTCGGTCGCGGGAAATGTGGTCAGTCACCACCATGCCCGCGTAGCCGCGTTCTACGCAGTAGCGTACGCACTCCACAGCGCTCGCCCGCGCACAGCTGCTGACTTCGCTGGTATGAATGTGCAGTTCAAACGCATTCGCCGGCACCGTCATTCCTTTTCGCTCCCCGCATCGGGATTCTGGTTCTGGCGTTCAATTTTTCCGTAGCGTCCCGCGCCGGTGGCGTCGGAACGGGGGGCGCGGCTTGGCGCAGCCGGGCCGGTCGCCCGGCGGAAATCCTGCCCGCCGGGCCTGCGGTCACGGTCACCGCCATAATTGCTGTTGCGGCGGTCATCGCCCGCACGGCGGTCGGTGTTGTTGTTAAATCGATCTCCGCTGTTGTTATTGAAGCGGTCACCTCCGCGGCGGTCATTGCCCGGCCTGCGGTCATCCCGCCCATTC
>JAVBOZ010000123.1:0-10517 GCA_031549985.1 Oscillospiraceae bacterium
GGGTATTTGCGGCGCGCGGCGCGGCGTAAAACAATAAAGGAGACAGAATGGAACAGCAGATATCCCTGATGAAAGCCATTGAACTGCTGCGGGACGATGCGCCCACGGCCTGGGAAGCCGTGTTTCATCATACCAACGCAAGAGTATATTATATCTGCAAGACCATCTTCGCGAACCGGGAAGCTATTTTGCGGGCGATGCGTTCCTTTTATGTCACTCTGCATGACGGCCTGCCCCCCGCCAAAGATTTAAACGACGAGGCCGCCTGCCAGAGGGCGCTTGACATCTGGTTGTTCAACACCTGCAAACGCCTGCTCAAAGAGGAAGACCCGAGGCGCTTCATCATTCACGCCGACGACGAGGCGAACGCGGAAAAGTTCCTTGCGCGTGCGCAGGAAGTCAGCGAAGCAAAGAAAAAAACTGCCGACAGGAGCGAAGGCGGCGGTATTGACAAAAAGTGGTTGCTGAAAATCCCGCCCGAACAGCGGCTGCTCGTATTGATGCACGACGGCAGCGGTATGGAACCCAGCGAGATCGCGGAATTGCTGCGCGTACCGGAAAATTACGTTTGCGGGCAGTGCTGGGCGGCCGCCTGCAGCGCCGCCAACCACGCCGCGCTTGCGCACCAGCTCTCCTTGAAGGGCGGCGCATACGCCAAGCTGAACGATGAGACGATCACTGCGCTGCTGGATTCGATCCGTGCCGCACTGGCCGTACGCGCCTCTGCCCGGCGGCAGGTCGTTCCGGAATCCGCTGAGGCAGTCGTGGCGGAGGAATCCGCCGAAGGGGCCCACCTTGATACCGCGCGCATCGTGCGGATTGTGGGCGCCGGCATCGCGGCATTGGCCGTGCTGGCGTTCGCAGCGGTGGCAATCACCATGAAAAGCAGAGGCGCCGCCGACCCGTTGACCTCGCAGTCTTTTGATTTTGCGGATCCCTACCTTTCAAAATTGGATGACTACGCCTATTCATTCACGAAGATAACCACGACCGCGCCGCCAATTCCGCCGACTTATATCTTTATTTCGCAACTACCGAGTGTACAGGGCCAGGAGCCAACGCAGCCGACACAGCCACCGGTTACCCAGCCGCCCGTGTCGCACCCGCCCATCACCCAACCGCCGGTAACTCAACCGCCTGTCACCCATCCGCCTGTGACGAATCCGCCGACCAGCACATCCACTACAAGCACCAAACACATTTATACAGAATCGCCAAAGTGGACCACAGCACCAACACAGCCCCCCACAACGGATGAAGAAGTGACGGTGGAGGAGAATCCATAATGTTATAATCCCCTGCGGCGTTTGCTTTGCCGCAGGGGATTCGTTTTAGGTCAGGGAAAGCGTATCACGCCAGCGCTACGTTGACCTGCTCTTCCTCCGAAGAGACATCGACTTTTTTCCCCAGCACAACAAAGAGCAGCGAAATGCCCAGCCCTGCGGCCAGCGCCAGCGCGCCGTGCCACCAGCGGAATCCCGCCTGCCGCATCTGAATGCTGTCAATTAGTATCCCCACAAGCGAGCCGCCCATGAATCCCAGCACCATGGAATTGGCAAAGCCGGGGAAACGATCAAACACAAGCTTGATCAGCCGGGAAGAAAGCACCAGCGCGATTACGGCGCAGCCGCCCGCCAAGCCAAACGGCAGCAGATATTTAAACTCCAGGTGCAGCAGGGCGTTTGCCATAAACATTAAATCATCATATACGCCGATGAGGATGAGGATCATTGAGACGCTCATACCCGGCACCAGCACCGAAGCGCCCGCCGCCACCCCCCCCAGCGCCAGCATGGGCAGCGAAGTGGTCAGCGCGGACGCGGCTTCGGGCGATTCATCGACCCCCGCGCTCAGAAGCGCCAACACCAGCGCAAGGCCAAAGGCAGCCGCACCGCCGATGAGGTAACGTTTTTGTAGGCCGCACTTCTTGACCTCCCGCATGATAACCGGCAGGTTGCCGAAAATCAGGCCGACAAAAAGAAAATAGGTTGCCTGCGCGTAATTTTCAAACAGGTAGCTCAGCCCCTGCGTAAGCAGCACCGCGCTGAGCGCCGCGCCAATCCCCAGCGGTATGCAGAAAATGACATTGCGCTTGAAGTTCTTGAATGGGTTTGAAGCGATGCGCACGATATCGCGGTAAATCCCCATAATGATGGCGATGACGCTACCGCTAAAACCGGGCGCAAATACGCTCAGCCCCAGAAAAAAGCCGCAGAATACTCTATAAAAGAAACGTTTTACCATGATGGCTTGTCCTTTCGGGCAGGTTAATCTTCTGTTTATTTTAACACAGTGCGGGCGATATGTAAAGCGATTGGGTGAAAATATCATGTGGTTCTGTTTATGCGTTTAAATGGGGGGGAGTGCCCCTGCGCCATAATCGCATTCTTTTCTTACTGCGCAGGCTCCGCAATTGGGCCGCCGCGCCACGCAGACCGCCCGCCCGTGCAGCACACAGCGGTGACAAAAATCGTTACTCTGCGCCGGGTCAAGCAACGCGCGCAATTGCGTCTCGACCTTTTCCGGCTGCTTGCTGTCAACCAGGCCCATCAGATTGGTGATGCGGATGACATGCGTATCGGCTACGACGGCGGGCAATCCGAACACGTCGCCGCGGATCAGGTTGGCAATCTTGCGCCCCACACCCTGTAGCGCGAGCAAGTCCTCCATAGCCGAAGGGACCTGTGCCTCGTGCCGCTGGCAGAGCTGCTGCGCCATGGCGATCAAGTCCCGCGCCTTGGTGTGGTGAAACCCGCAGGAGTGGATCAGGGATTCCACCGTCTCGAGCGGCGCTTCGGCCATCGCCTGCGGCGTGGGGAACAAAGCAAAGAGCCCGGGCGTGACCAGGTTCACCCGGGCGTCGGTACATTGGGCTGAAAGCCGCGCGGCCACAAGCAACTGAAACGCCCCCGGGGCATCCAGAGAACACAGGGCCTGCGACGTGCTGCCAGGGTATTCCGCCTTCAGCAGCGCCGCGATGCGCCCGGCTCTCTGCCGCAAAGAATATATGTTTTGTGGCACGGGGCATCCTTTCCCATGCGATGGCATGTCTATATCATTGAAATCATTGTTATACCGGGTCTTTAATAAACGCCCTGCGGAAGGCCTCCCCTACGCCCTCAAAAAACTCGCCCATGCGCTCACCCGCGTTGTTCGACGCCTCGGAAAGGGATTTCTGCACTTCCGGATAGGTGAGACTCAGCACAGCGGCCACAGCCAAGACCACCAGGCAGACGATGAGCGCGAATTTCACCTGTTTCTGCATTTCTTCTTACCTCTCACCAAGCAATTTCCATCTCCATTATACAATACTTGGCGGCAAGATGCAAGCGATTTTGACAGGAATTGCGTTGCCCCTGACCAATTTCGCTTTTGTTCACGTGCGTCTCAATACTCATCCAAAAAACTGTGTTCCTCACCCTTGTGCGTGTAGCCGATCGCCGTATCCAACCGCACGTTGTGCATGCTTTGGAAGACGCATTTTTCCACGTCGGGGTGCGTACGCTTCAGCTGGCGCAGCAGCGTCTTCATTTCCTGCCGTTTGGATGCGCCGATCTCATCGCCCTGTTCGGCGCAATTCTCCGTAAAGCGGCAGGCGCAGCGGATGAACGTCAGACCGTTATGCCGCTGCCAGGCCAAAATATCCTCCTCATGCACGCAATAAAGCGGGCGGATCAGCTGCATGCCCGGGTAGTTGCGGCTCCGAAGCTTTGGGGGCATGGTCTGTATCTGCGCACCATAGAGCATACTCATCAGCGTGGTTTCCACCACGTCGCTGAAGTGATGCCCCAGAGCGATCTTGTTGCAGTCCCGCGCCTGCGCCTCTTTATAGAGGTACCCGCGCCGCATCCGCGCGCAGAGGTAGCAGGGGGAATGCTCGGTATTTTCGACAATCCGAAAGATATCAGAGTCGAAGACCTCCAGGGGGATGCCAAGCAGGGCCGCGTTGGCCTCAATGTTTTGCCGGTGCGCTGCGCTGTAGCCGGGGTCCATGCAAATGAAGCGCAGCTCAAAAGGATAATCCGAGTGCCGCTGCAGCATCTGCAACAGCTTCGCCGTAAGAAAAGAATCTTTGCCCCCGGAGACGCAGACAGCGACGCGGTCGCCCTCCTCCAACAGCCGGTATTCTTTCACGGCACGGGTGAAGGGGTTCCAGATGCGCTTAAGATACGTCTTTTGCAGGCTCCGCTCAACTTGGCGGGCCGGGCTTTCTGGGCCGATCTCGGTTTGGCTCGGCATGCGCGAACTCCTTTCGGGCAAAAAAACGCGGGCGGATTCCGCATCCGCCCGCCTCGACTAACCGCTACTCGATGAATATCGGCTCCATTGGCTCTTGCAATTCGGGGGCCTTGGCGGATTTCGCCATGGTCACTTGCAGCCGCTTTTTTGTCGCACGGATATCCGTCAGGCTGCTGGCCAGAATGTCCTCCGCCTCGTTGACGATCTCTTCGACGACGTTGCGCACGCCGGTGGTGTATTGGATGCCCCAGTCCTCCGTACGGCCCTGCAAATCGCGGCTGTATTCCTGCGCCTGGGCGATCATATGCTCCGCCTGTTGGCGCGCTTCGCTCTCAATCTTTTCTGCGTTGGCTCGCGCCTGCCGCTCCATCTGCCCCGCGCGTTCCTGCGCCGCGATGGTGATGGTGTGCTCTTCCACCAACTTCGCCGCATGATTCTGCGCCTCGGCGATAATCTGCTCGCCCTGCGCCCGCGCCTGAATCACCCGCTCCTTGGCGTGCTGCACAACCTCATGCACCCGCTCGTTCGTGTGCGCCTCCAGGTCTTCTGTGCGTTGCCGGACGTCACTGAGCTTGGCGTCCGCTTCGGCGCGCGCCTTTTCAAGAATATCCGCCCGCTGTGCGACGATTTCCTTCGCGCGGTCCACGACGTTTGGCATCGCCGTGCGGATGGAATCAATCAGATCCTGGAAGGTCTGCGCGTCCACTAGGCGCGAGCGCCCCAGACCCTTGGCGTTGTCCAGCAGCTCCTGCATCTGCGAAAGCAGGGAATCGATGTTATCCGACATTCTTTCAAGCCCCCAATATGTTGTTTTCTGTATAATCTATGTTATGAACAACCAGTATCGTCATCCGTGCGCGCCCCGGATCCTCTCCTGGATTTCGCGCAGCGCTTCCGGCGGAACGAAGCTGCCGATGTCGCCCCCCAGGGAGCAGACCTGTTTGACCATGCTGGAGGAAAGATACATGCTGTCGCTGCCCGCAGCCAAAAAGATCGTCTCGACGTTTGGATTGAGTTGCCGGTTGGTCAGCGCCTGCTGGAACTCATAGTCGAAGTCGGACATCGCGCGCAGCCCCTTGATAATCGCCGTGGCGTTGACCTGCGCGGCGTAAAGGGCGATCAGCCCTTCAAAGCAGCACACCTCAACGTTGGGAAACCCCGCGACGCAGCGACGCAACAGCGCCATACGCTCTTCTACGGTGAAAAGGCAGCGCTTCTCCTTGTTATCCGCAACCAAAACGACCACCCTGTCAAACAGGGCCGCCGCCCGGCGGATCACGTCCATATGCCCATTGGTCACTGGGTCAAAGCTTCCTGGGCAAAGCGCCGTCTTCATGTGCTTTCCTCGCTATTCTCCTCAAGTCCGCCTTCCTCTTGCCGGCGGAACAAATGCACCGTCGTGCGCCCGTGGCGATAGCTTTTTTGGAGCACGGCATCCCCCGCACGCGTCGGCAGCGATTCGCCGTTCGGCGCTTCGCAGCAGAGGATTCCGCCCGGCGCGAGCCGTTCGCCCGCCAGTGGGATGGCCGCCTGCAAAAGCCCGGAACCATAGGGCGGATCAAGAAAAATCAAATCAAAACTTTCGCCCGCGCGGCGCAGGAACTGCATCGCGTCGCCGGGAACCCACCGCGCCTTATCGCCAAGCTTTGCACGCTCCAGGTTTTGGGCAAGCATGCCCGCCGCCTTGGAATCCCGCTCCAGAAAGACACAAAAGGCCGCGCCCCGGCTCAGCGCCTCAATGCCAAGCTGCCCGCTCCCGGCGAAGGCATCCAAAGCCCTGCGCCCCGCAATTTCGAATTGGATGGCGCTGAACATGGCCTCCTTCACCCTTTGGGAGGTGGGGCGAACAATCTCTTCCCCGGGCAGTGTCGCCAGGGGCATTCCTTTAGCTGATCCGGTGATAACACGCATGCGCAAAATACCGCCTCTCCGATTATGTCACGTTTCCCTATGATTTGTCAAGACCTTGCAGAAGTTTTTTGTTATTTTCCCAGAAATAGGGTGGCTTATTTCGGGCTGACTATTCCTTTGCGGCGTCCCAGCTTTCCGCGACATGCACCTCAGCAACGAGCGGCACCTTCTCCTGCGCTGCGGCCTCCATCTCCTCGCGCAGCAGCCGCGCCGCCGCTTCGGCCTCCGCAAGCGGGGCTTCGACGATCAACTCGTCATGCACCTGCAAAATCAATCGCGCGCGCAGCCCCTCGGCGGTCAGGCGCTCGTGCACCCGGATCATCGCGTACTTGATGATATCCGCCGCCGTGCCCTGAATCGGCATATTGACCGCCACGCGTTCACCGAACTCCCGCAGCTGGCGTTGGGAATTTTGCAGCTCCGGCAGGGCCCGCCGCCGCCCAAAGAGCGTCTCGGCGTAACCGCGCTCCTTCGCGCGGTCAATCATCTCCGCCCGAAAGCGGCGGATGCTGGGGTAATGCTCAAAATAGCCCTGTATATAATCCTCCGCCTCGCGGAAGGAGACGCCGATGTCCTTGGCCAGCGAAAACGCGCCGATGCCATAGACGATCCCGAAATTGACCGCCTTGGCGCGGCGACGCATCAGCGGCGTCACCATCTCGGGCGGCAGGCCGAAGACCTGCGAGGCTGTGATGGTATGGATGTCGTCGCCCTCGGCAAAGGCACGGCACATGGTCTCATCCTTGGCCATGGCGGCCAGAACCCGCAGCTCAATCTGGGAATAGTCGGCATCCACCAGAACCCAGCCCTCGCGGGCGATGAAGCAGCGGCGCAGCTCCCGCCCCAAAGGCGTACGCACGGGGATGTTTTGCAGGTTGGGTTCGGAGGAGGATATGCGCCCGGTGCGGGTCTCGGTCTGGTTGAGGCTGGAATGAATCCGTCCGTCCGGGCCAAGGACCTTCAGCAGCCCGTCGCAATAGGTGGATTTCAGCTTGCTCAGCGTGCGGTATTCCAAAATCCCCGCGATAATCGGATGCTCCCCCTGCAGGGCTTCCAGCACGTCGGCGCTGGTGGAATAGCCCGTCTTGGTCTTCTTCGGCGGCCGCAGCTTCAGCCTTTCAAAGAGCACCTCGCCCAACTGTTTCGGCGAATTGATATTAAACGCCCCGTCGGCACATTGATATATTTCGGTTGTCAGCGCGGCGATGCGCATCTCAAGTTCCGCGCCGAAAGCCTCGATCCGTGCGGCGTCGACCGCAAAGCCCTCTTCCTCCATCGAAGCCAACACCCCGCTGAGCGGAAGTTCCATCTCCCGCAGCAGCGCCTCCTGACCGTTTCCGCGCAGCGCCTTTGCCAGCGCGGCGCAAAGCCCCGGCAATGCGGCGGCGGCCACCGCGCGCTCATCCTCTGAAAGCGGCAGAGGGATGTCGTATTCCCGTGCCAGGCGCGGGACGGGGTAGCCGGAGGCGTTGGGGTTGAGCAGGTATCCCGCCAGAGCGGTATCCATCGAAAGACCGCGCATCGCCACGCCGTTGCGCAAGCACCAGCGGTGCAGCGTCTTGCTTTCCGCCGTGTGGAGCATAACGCGCTCGTCCTCCAGCAGCGCCTTCACAAAACCCGGGAAGGCAAGCGTTCCGCAGGTGGCCCGGGTCACGCCTTCCCCTGCGGCGAATAACAAAGCTTCAAGAAACCCGCCGTCAAACTGCGGCAGAAAATAAGCCTCTCCCGCCGTCCGGCAGCGTTCAAGCAGGGCGTCCAAATCATGTTCATCGGTGATTCGCAGGGGTTGCGCTTTGGGCGCATCCGCCGGAACCGGCAAGCTTTCAAAGCGCAGGCGCTCAATCAACCTGAACATCTCCAGCTCCGCCAAAAGGTGCGTTGCTTTCGGCGCGTCGGGCGGGGCGGGGCAATAGGCGGCGTATTCCGCAGGCACAGGGGCGTCGGTGCGGATGGTGCCTAACGTTCGGCTGAGAAAAGCGCTCTGCCTGCCCGCGGCCAGCTTCAGCCGCGCGGCGGGCTTGATGGCGTCGTCCTCCAGATTTTCATACAGCGCCTCGACGGAGTGAAAGCGCGCGATCAGCTCCGCCGCCGTCTTCTTGCCAACGCCCGCTACGCCGGGGATGTTATCGGAAGCGTCGCCCATCAGCGCCTTGATTTCGATCAGCTCCGCCGGGGTGACGCCATATTCCTCCTGGACAGTCTCGGGGGTATAGAGGCTGGTCTGCGGCCTGCCCATCTTGGTTTGCGCCAGCAGAACGCTCACTTTGTCGCTCACCAATTGCAGTGAATCCCGGTCGCCGGTGGCTATGTAACAAACATCATCCCCGCCGCAGGCCGCCGCCAGGGTACCGAGAATATCGTCGGCTTCCCAGCCCGGAGCCTCCAAAAGGCGCAGGCCAAGAGCGCGGAGCAATTCCTTCAGCGGCTCCAGTTGCGCGGCCAGCTCGGGTGGCATGCCTTTGCGCTGGGCCTTATAGCCCTCATACATTTCATGCCGGAAGGTCGGCTCTTTTCGGTCAAACGCAACGGCAACCGCATCCGGCGCGTATTGATCCCGCAGCGCCAGATAGATATTCATGAAGCCAACGATGCCGTTGGTGAAGCGGCCGTCCTTGGTGGTCAGCAGCTTGATGCCGTAAAACGCGCGGTTGAGGATGCTGTTGCCGTCCAGGGCAAGAAGCTTCATGGGCAGTGGCCTCCCTTTTCTGGATTTATTTTCGTTGCAGATCGTCATTTATCTTGATACCAATACTACCCCTTGATAAAAATCGTTGCTTCGTTCCGATATTTCATTTTCACTGCGTCGTTATCGTCCTTGACAGGCGTCAGCCTGCCTGCGTCCTCTGCCTAGCAGTACAAATGAAATCCTCGAAACGCTTGCAACGCTTTTTACCAAGGACTAGTATAAGACCTTTTCTTCCAGCCACTTTGCGACGCCGTCGTCTTCATTGCTGTCGCAGATAAAGTCCGCAGCGGCCTTCGCCTCGCCGATGGCGTTGGCCACGGCGACGCCGGTGCCGCACGCGCGCAGCATTTCGACGTCGTTGTGGTCGTCCCCAAAGGCGATGACCTCCGCCAGCGAAAACCCGAGCTGCGCGCAGACTGCCGCAAGCGCGGCGCGCTTTCCAGCCCTGCGCGACTTGATCTGATACCAGTTCTCCCCCGTGAAATGCAGCACATCAACACTCGGATAGCGGGCGGCGACGGATGACACCGCCTCCGCATCGGCGGCGTTCGGCGTAATCTTGAAGACATCGGGCACCGGCAGGGGCTCCGAAAAATCCGTCTGGATGGCATTGGCATAATCCTGCCCGCCGAGCCAGGAGGGATCGACCGGTTTTGTGATGAAATAGTATTCTTCTGTATCCGCTGTTATCTGCCGCACACCCTCGTTTGTCCTCAAATCATGGAGAATCGCGGTCGCCGTCGTGATGTCGATGGCCGCGCGGAACAGGGTCTTCCCGCTCATTGTGGCGATGGCCCCGCCGCTTGTAATATCAATATCGGGCGTGAGCTGCGCTCTGAAACGCGCGGAAGCCGACACGGAACGCGAAGTAGCGAAGGCGAAGAGTATGTTTTGCTCGCGCAGGCGCCGAAACACGGACTGCGTGTATGCGCTGATACTTTTGTCCGTACGCAGCAATGTTTCGTCGAGGTCGGTGACGACAAGACTTACGTTCATGCTGCGCCCCCCTCTTCCCGCAGCAGCAGCGCGCACTTGAGCACCGCCGCCTGGGTCTTTCCGTCGGGGATCTCGCCCCGCAGCACCCTGCGTACAGCCTCATCCAAAGCGATGCGCTCGCAGGTGAGAAATTCATCTTCGTCGGGGTGGGGGGCGAAAAACCGCAGGCCCCGGGCCAGGTACATATGGATCACCTCGCCGCAATACCCAGGCGTGGGGTAAAACAGGCCAAGGCTTTCGAAGGTCTTCGCCGCCGCGCCGGTCTCTTCCAACAGCTCCCGCCGCCCGGCCAACAAGGGGTCTTCGCCCCGTTCCAGTTTCCCGGCGGGCAACTCCAGCAGCACTTCGCCGTAGGGATAACGAAACTGCCGCACAAAGAGCAGTTCGTTCGCCTCGGTCAGCGCCGCGACGGTGACGCCGCCGGGGTGTTCCACCACCTCGCGCTGGCAGGGCTTGCCGTTGGGCAGCTGCGCCAAATCATTACAGACGGTGATGATCCGGCCCTCATAAATAACGCGGCGTTCCAAAGTGGTTTCGGTAAGGTTCATGAACGCTCCTTTATCTGCATTCTAATACGACCCCGTGGTAAACATCCTTGCATCGTTCCGGTCTTTCGTCTGAACCGCGTTGTTATCGTCCTTGACAGGCGCCAGCCTGCCTGCGTCCTCTGCCTAGCGGTACAAAC
>JAVBOZ010000024.1:0-3845 GCA_031549985.1 Oscillospiraceae bacterium
ATTGCGCGTGCGCTGGCGATAATATCAAATATGTCGGTCTAAAAGAGCCTTATCCCTCAAGAAAAGAATAAATCCATAGCCAATCAGTTCTTCGCTCCGGCGTAACAAATCCCAGCCCAAATCAACTCAAAAGCGGCAAAAACAAGGCTGTTGGCGTAATCCAGCTGCTTGGTCAGCGCAGCAAGCAGCAGCAGTAAAAAGGCCGTCAGGCTCCCGACCACCTGAAAGATGCGCAGGCGCTTGACGCTGCCCTTCAGGCTCAGGCAGGCCGTCACGGCGCGAAGGTACGAACGGATGTTGTCGGCATGATAGACGCTCGCGCCCGGCCCCGCCTGCGGGGTTCGCATGCGGCGGCGGTTTGCCTCGCTCTGGCTGGCGCGCAGCAGCTCCACGCTCCCGCTGGGCAGGCGGAACCCCCCGCTCAGCAGTTCCAGGGTGATGCTCGGGTCGCCGTTGCAGACCATCAGCGTCCGATCTTCCTGCCGCAGGCGCTGGAAATAGGGGGTCAGCGCGTCATCCGGTTTATAGCTGACGACGAAGAAGGCTGTCAGACGCTTATCGACGGCCAGATAGAGAATCTTGCGGCCGTCATGCTCATATTTCAGTTCATCCCGCTCGCTGAGCGAGACGCTGATGCCGTGGTTTTCAAGGAGCTTGCGATTGCCGAAAAACACCTTCTGGTTGTGAATCCAGCAGCTCAGGCCCATTTTATCCTCGAAGGTCAATTGATGAATCTTGGGCAGTACGGAGTGGTCACCCTCCACCACGCCCTCAAACACCGCCTGGAGCGGGCCGCCTGAAGCGATGGCGATGGCGGCCGCGTAAAGCAGCACCTCGTCGGTGCGCACCTGCCAGTATTCGCGCCAGCCGTGCATACGCCCCTTATTGCGGCGGAACAGGTCGCCGGAATCCACGACAACGCCTTCGGCGGCGCTGATTTCATCTGCCGCACCGGTGCCGAGAATGGCGATGTCGCTCTCTTTTTCGGGCCGGTTCAGGCCGCGCAGGGTGGCGTAGAGCGCCAGCAGGCCCGGGGCGGGGATCGCGAGGCAGAGCGCCGCCGCCGCCGCCGAAATCGCCGGGCCGGGGTGCATCGCCATCAGCCCGCCGCAGAGCGCGGCGATGGCCGCCATGCCCGCCGCCAGCGGCAGCAGCCAGCGGGCCGTCTGATCCATCGCGTCTTCGCGGGAGGCCTGCGCCATAAAGCCCGCCGGGAAACGCATCGGGGCGGGATAAAGAATCGCTTTTTGCCGCCGCACAGCGGAGCCTTCGCCCAGCGCGACCTCTTCGCCCGTGCGCAGAGCATAAAGTGTACGCGCCTGCCGATAGGCGCAGAAGCGGAAGTTATGTATATTTTGCCGCCCTCGCTGCCAGCGGGCGGCGGACTGCATCGCGGCCAGAAGCAGGAACAGCGCCGCGTAGGAATAGCCCCCATAGCCGGGGAAACAGGCTAGCAGGCTCTGCGCAAAAACGCAGACACCTGCAAAAAGAAGGAGTGAATCCGCGTTGGGGCGGCGGCGGAACAGCCCTTTCGCTCCCCGCAGCAGCGCCGTGGCGTTCAGCGCCAGGCCGCCCAGAAGGAGCAGCAATTGCGGTAAGCTCTGCCCCAACGGCAGTTCGACGAGCGTGAGTTCGCTATTCGCCGCGAGGGCAGCCGAGGCGGAACCGTTCGCCGCCAGGCTCACCCCCAGCAAGACGCAGGCGATGATGAACAGTGCCGCTTGCAGCAGCAAGCCGCCAAGCAGGCGGTGCTGGGTTTGTAATAAAGCGCGCAGGACGCTCTCGCGCTCCTTGGGTTCAGTGTATTCAAAGGGGGGCGCTTCGCCCTCTTCAACCGGGGTCTGCGGCGCCGACGGCGTCGGTGCGCCGGTCTCTCCGTTTTGATCCAGCTTTTCGGTCAGATGGCGCAGGGCTTCGAATTGACTGGTGTGTTCGGCGCGGCTGCGTTTGATTTCCCGCAGCAATTCCTCTTCGCTGCGCTCGCCGGGGGCGTCGTTCTCAAAGCCCTGCAGGCGCTGCTGCCCCTCCGGAACGTCCTCCGGCGCAATCGCGCCCTTCTGCTTTTGCAGCAGCTCTTCGGCGGGCACCACCTTTGGCACGGGTGAAAGGTCGGTGGTCATCTGCATATCCACCCGCTTGAGCACAACACCGTGGCGTTCGACGACCTTTTCGTAGCTTTCATCCTTGGCCTTGGGTTCAACCTCGCGGGTATGGCCATTCTCCGCCGCCTGTGCAGGGGTTTGGGCCGGGCTGTCCGGGCGATCCAGCCGCAATGTAATGGTCTGCGCCGCCGCGTCATCTTTCGCAGGCGGAGCCGGCACAACCCGCTTTTTTTTGGCCGGAACGGCAGCAGGCAGCTTTGTCTCGGGTGGCTTGACCGTAAAAGGCGTCGTCTCGGGCTGCGCTCCAAAAAGATCCAGCCGCAGCCCCTCTGTCTTTGGTGGCGGCTCGGTGACCTCCTCCACCTTTATAGCCGGTGCCTTCGCCTGCGGCGCGCTCGGCTGCGCCTGCGGCGGGCTCGGCGGCTGTGCCGCTGTTGTTTCAACAAGATCAGGAGTTACTGGCTTTGGCGCTACCGGTTCTTCGGTGGTGACGCCGGGCGCGGGTGTAAGGATATCCGCCGCCGCGCCGCTGCCCTTTATGCTTTCGAGCAACCGATCGACATCTGAAAGCAGGCGTTTTTTATCTTCCGGCCGCCGGGCCGGTGCGGGTTGCGCGCCCTGCCCCGGCGCCGCCTTATTGGGCGATGCTTGGGCGATGGCCTGCTTGAGGCGGGGCGGGATGTTTTGATCCTGCATCTTCGCAACCAAACCTTTCCGTAGTTGTGTGATACTTTTGTTTGATGCTGTTCCTGCGCATGGATGGCGGACGGCCTTCCGAGGCAAATTAACGTCTGTGTTTTGCAACCTCATAAAGCAAAATACCCGCTGCGACGGAGGCGTTGAGCGAACCAATCCTTCCCTTCATTGGAAGGGAAAGCAGTGCGTCGCAGCGTTCGCGCACCAGCCTGCCCAGTCCCTTGCCCTCGGAACCGACCACCAACGCGATCGCGCCTGTCAAAGGGGTGGCGTCATAGGGCTCGCCGCCCATGTCAGCGCCATAGATCCAAAGGCCCCGCGCCTTGAGTTCTTCCATGGCGGCGCAGAGGTTCACCACGCGCGCCACCGGAATATACTCCACCGCACCCGCGGAGGCCTTGGCCACCGTCTGGCTCAGAGGAGCGCTCCTGCGCTGGGGGACGATCACCCCGTGCGCCCCGGCAGCCTCCGCCGTGCGAAGGATCGCGCCCAGGTTATGGGGGTCTTCAATTTCATCGCAGAGCAGAAAGAACGGCGCTTCGCCCCGGCTCGCGGCCAGGACAAACAGGTCGTCCAGCTCCGCGTAAGCATGGGCAGCGGCCAGCAGCGCCACGCCTTGATGGTTTTCGCCGCCGCAGAGCAGCGTCAGCTTACGCCGATCTGCCTGTTTGATCACGACGCCGCGCTCCCGCGCCAGCGCGAGGATCACGCCCAGTGGGTTATGGCCCTCACGCGTTACGTCGCCCTCCTGCCGCGCAACATACAGCGTATCGGCAGGGCGACCGCTCTTCAACGCCTCGAGCACGGCGTTGCGCCCAAAGACGCAGTCCGCCCGCAAGTGCTCCGGCATTTCGTTTGCAACCGACTGATTTCGCACGATAAAGCGTCGCTCCTCCCATTCTCTTCCGCATAATTCACGATATCTTTACATATT
The DNA here is from genome assembly GCA_031549985.1 of Oscillospiraceae bacterium. Classification (GTDB taxonomy): domain Bacteria; phylum Bacillota; class Clostridia; order Oscillospirales; family Acutalibacteraceae; genus WRMQ01. The sequence goes on from JAVBOZ010000024.1 coordinate 3,733, forward strand.
ATAACACAAGTTTCAGGGCAATGGAAGTCTAAACGGTGATTTTTTTAACGCAGAGAAAATTTGCGGGCCAAGGGAAAAAACCCTTGACAAGCAGATGGGCCTGTGCTACAATA
>JAVBOZ010000054.1:0-17658 GCA_031549985.1 Oscillospiraceae bacterium
CGAAAAGGCGGGCATCGCTTCGCTATGCGCCCCCGAAAAAGCAGTCTTCGTGCTTGACCATTTCACGCCCAACAAGGATATCAAATCCGCCGAGAACAGCAAGCAGATTCGTATGTTCGCGAAAAAACACGGCGTGGCGAACTTCTTTGACGTCGGCCGCATGGGCGTGGAGCATGCCGTCCTGCCCGAACAGGGCATCGTTGTGCCCGGCGACGCGGTGATCGGCGCGGACAGCCACACCTGCACCTACGGTGCGCTGGGCGCGTTTTCCACCGGTGTCGGCTCCACCGACCTAGCCGCCGCGCTGGCGACCGGCAAGGCCTGGTTCAAGGTGCCCTCGGCCATCAAAGTCGTTCTGACGGGCAGCTTTCAGCCCCATGTCAGCGGCAAGGACTTGGTTCTCGAGTTGATCGGCCGCATCGGTGTGGAAGGTGCGCTTTATCGCTCGCTGGAATTCACAGGCGACGGCGTGGCAAATATCAGCATGGATTCCCGGCTGGCGATCGCCAACATGGCCATCGAATGCGGGGCAAAGAACGGCATCTTCCCGGTGGACGCGACGACACTGGCCTATGTCACGGGCCGCGCCCGGCGGGAATGGAAAGTCTTTGAGGCTGACCCCGACGCCCTTTACGATGAGGTGATCGAGATTGACCTGTGCACCCTGCGTCCCACGGTGGCCTTCCCGCATCTGCCGGAAAACACTCGCACGGTCGACAGCCTGGAGGCGGAGGGCCTGCAAGTCCCGGTCGACCAGGTGGTGATCGGTTCCTGCACCAACGGGCGCATCGAAGACCTGCGCATCGCGGCGGAACTGCTGCGCGGACGGCATGCAGCGCAAGGGCTGCGGCTGATCGTGATCCCGGCGACGCAGCAGATCTACCTGGACGCACTGCGCGAAGGGCTGCTGGAAATCTTCATGGAAGCGGGCGCAGCTGTGAGCACACCGACCTGCGGGCCGTGCCTCGGCGGGCACATGGGCATTTTGGCCGCCGGAGAACGCGCCGTGGCCACCACCAACCGCAACTTTGTCGGCCGCATGGGGCATCCGCAAAGCGAGGTCTATCTGGCCTCCCCCGCCGTGGCGGCGGAGACGGCGGTACGCGGGTACATCGCGCAGCCGCAGGACTGATTGAATGCAATCACACGAGGAGAGACTATGACACCCCGTGAAATTTTCCGCGCCGCGTTGGCGTTTGAGCCCGCGCCGCGCCTGCCGCGTCTTGAATGGGCCGCCTGGTGGGATAAGACCATCGACCGCTGGGAATCCGAGGGGTTCCCCAAGCTGGGCTGGGAAGAGAGCCAGACCTGCTTTGGGCTGGATTTTCTGCATTCCCTCCACGCCGATCCGCGCGAGGTACGCATCAAAGACGAGGCGGATTACCGCCGCGTACAAGCCGAGCTGATGCCCGATGAGGCTATTGAGGGTGTAAAACGCAGGGCATGGGCGCTGGCCGAACGCCACGCGCGGGGCGAGTTCAGCATCCGTTTGATTTTGGAAGGCTATTTTTGGTACCCGCGACGGCTGCTGGGGATTGAGCCGCATCTTCTTGCGTTCTATGACCAGCCCGCGCTGCTGCACCATATCAATGCGGATTTGTTGGAATTTCATTTGAAGACAATGGAGGCCGTGCTGGCGATCCTGACCCCTGACATGGCGAACACGATGGAGGACATGTCCTACAATCACGGGCCGATGCTTTCGCAGGACTGTTTTGAGGAATTCATCCGCCCCTATTACCTGCCTGTCGCGGAAATGCTTCGCAAGTATGATATCCCGCTGTTTGTTGACAGCGACGGTCAGGTGGGTCAGCTCTTGCCGTGGCTGATTGACTGCGGTGTGAACGGCATCTTCCCGCTGGAGCGGCAGGCGGGTGTGGATATCAACGCCCTGCGGGCGGAGCACCCAGGCCTGCTGATGCTCGGCGGCTTTGACAAAATGGTAATGCACCGGGGCGAAGCGGCGGTCCGAGCGGAATTTGAACGCATTCTGCCGCTGATGCGCGCAGGCGGATACATCCCCTCAGTTGACCACCAGACCCCGCCCGGTGTAAGCTTGGAGGATTATAGGATATATATTCGCCTTTTGACGGAATACACCGAACTTGGAGGAAAATCATAATGACCATTCAAGGCAAAACGCACAAGTATCTTGACAACGTTGATACGGACGTGATCATCCCGGCGCGGCACCTCAACTCCACCGACCCGGCGGAGCTGGCAAAGCACTGCATGGAGGATATCGACAAGGATTTCGTTGCCCGGGTACGCCCGGGGGATATCATGGCGGCGCGGCAGAACTTCGGCTGCGGTTCCTCGCGCGAACACGCGCCCCTGGCCATCAAGGCTTCGGGCATCGCGCTGGTCATTGCCCGGAGCTTTGCCCGCATCTTCTATCGCAACGCCCTCAACATCGGCCTGCCGATTCTCGAATGCGCGCAGGCAGATGAAATCCAGGCGGGTGATGAGCTACGCGTTAACCTGGATGACGGCTTGATCGAAAACCTCACCCAAGGCACGGCGTACAAAGCCGAACCTTTCCCGCCGTTTCTGCGTAATATCATCGAAAAAGGCGGCTTGATGGAAGCGATCCAAAATTGAGCGGAGAAGTCAAATCATAACCAGAACCCGTTACAAGCACGGAATCTAACATCTATCATCTAAAGTCAAAAGTCTAGTAAGCAAGGGGGTTTGCATTTGTCCACCGAAATTGCGCGGCGCTATGACGTCGCGGTCGTCGGCGCGGGGGTTGTCGGTACGCTGATTGCGCGTGAGCTAAGCCGCTACGCCCTGCGTGTCGCGCTGCTGGAGCGTTGCAACGACGTTGCTCAGGGCACTACCAAGGCCAACAGCGCCATCATTCACGCCGGTTTTGACGCGAAACCCGGCAGCTGGAAGGCAAAGATGAACGTTGAGGGCAACCGCATGATGGCGGAGCTTTGCCGGACGCTGCATGTCCCTTATTTGCAAAACGGCGCGGTGGTGGTCGCGTTCACGCCCGAGGAATTGCCGACCCTTGAGGGGTTGCTGGAACGTGGGCGGGAAAACGGTGTGCCTGACCTTCGCCTGCTCAACCCGGAGGAATTGCACACGCTGGAGCCGGAGGTGAACCCAGAGGCCGTTGGCGCGCTTTACGCACCCACCAGCGGCGTCGTCAGCCCCTATGAACTGGCCATCGCGGCGGCGGAATGCGCCGTCGCCAACGGGGTCGAGCTTTACCGAAATTTCAACGTGGAGCGCGTTGAGCAGCAGGCGGACGGCATGACACTGGTCTCGCCCGCCGGGCGCGTCGAAGCCTCGCTGGTGATCAACGCGGCGGGCACTCGTTCGGACGACATCGCGCGGTTGATCGGCGACGATTCATTCTGCATCCTGCCGCGCCGGGGCGAATATCTGTTGCTTGACAGCATCCGCAACGGCGCGGTCAAGGCGACGATTTTTCAATGCCCCAGCAAGATGGGCAAGGGCGTCTTGATCACACCCACGGCGCACGGGAACATCCTGATTGGCCCTTCGGCCGAAGACATCAGCGCCGAGGAGCGCGATGATCTTTCGACCACTGACCCGGGCCTGCGGGGTATTCAAGAGGCGGTCTCGAGAAGCGTACCGGGCTTCGCGATCAAGGATACGATCACATCCTTCACCGGCATTCGGGCGCATTGCGACAAGGATGACTTCATCCTGGAACCAAGCCAAGTCAATCCCCGCATGATTCACGCCGCCGGAATCGAATCCCCCGGCCTGAGCGCTTCCCCGGCCATCGCGGAATACATTGCAGCATTGGCCGTTCGGGCCACAGGCGAGCCGGCTGAAAAGGAAGGCTGGATTCCGGGCAGACCGGAGCCGCTGCGGCTGCGCGACATGACCCCCGCGCAACGCCGGGCCGCCATTGCGGAAAACCCGGCCTACGGACAAGTCGTCTGCCGCTGCGAGACAATCAGCGAAGGCGAGATCATTAACGCGATCCACGCCCCGGCCGGCGCGCGGGATCTCGACGGCGTGAAGCGCCGCACCCGTGCGGGCATGGGACGTTGCCAGGGCGGATTCTGCGGCCCCAAGGTTCTTGAAATCCTCGCAAGGGAGCTGGATATACCGCCGGAAAGCGTCACCAAATACGGCGGACAATCTGCGGTTTTGCTGGAAAAAACGAAGTAGGGAGGGATGATGTTGGCGGAGATTCGTTTTGATTTGATTGTCATCGGCGGCGGCCCCGCAGGCATGGCGGCGGCGTTGGAAGCCGAGAAGCACGGCGTGGAGCGCATCCTGATCCTCGAACGGGCTGAGACCCTGGGCGGGATTTTGGAGCAGTGTATCCACACGGGTTTTGGGCTGCACTATTTCAAAGAAGAGCTTTCCGGCCCCGAATACGCCGATCGGTTCATCCGGCCCGTTCTTGCCAGTTCGCATATCGAAGTGAAAACAAACACCATGGCGCTTGAGGTCGTGCCCGGTGAAGGGCACCACAGCGTTATGGCTGTCAGCAGAGCGGATGGCCTGCTGACCCTGGAATGCAAGGCTGTGATTCTGGCCATGGGCTGCCGCGAGCGGCCCCGAGGTGCGCTGAACATCGCGGGCACCCGCCCTTCCGGCATTCTCAGCGCCGGCACCGCGCAGAAATACGTCAATTTGGAGGGTTACCTGCCAGGAAGGGTGGCTGTGATCCTTGGTTCGGGCGATATCGGCCTGATTATGGCGCGCCGCATGACTCTGGAGGGCGCACAGGTGAAGATGGTCTGTGAGCTCATGCCCTATTCCAGCGGGTTGACGCGCAACATCGTCCAATGCCTGGACGACTTTGGGATTCCGCTGAAGCTGAGCTGCACGGTGGTCGCCGTGCACGGCAAAGAGCGTCTTGAGGGCGTCACGATTGCACATGTCGATGAAAATCGCCGTCCCATCCCCGGTACAGAGGAATACGTCGCCTGCGACCTGCTGCTGCTTTCGGTGGGCCTGATCCCCGAGAACGAGCTGACCCGCGCCGCCGGAGCCGCGATGGATGCCGTAACGGGCGGCGCACAGGTCAATCAGGCCCGTGAGACGGATATCCCCGGCGTTTTTGCCTGCGGCAATGTGTTGCATGTGCACGACCTCGTTGACTACGTGACGCTGGAAAGCCACCTGGCAGGCGCGGGTGCGGCGGCGTATATTCAGGGGCGAGGCAACACCTCGCCGGATTATGTGCCAACCAAAGGCGCAGCCGGTGTGCGCTACGTTGTGCCGCAGCGGGTGAACCGCCACGCGGAAAAACCGGTGCATCTCTATTTCCGTGTGGGGCAGGTTTATAAAAAAGCCACCGTCCGCCTGCGCTGCGGCGAAACGGTGCTCGCGCAAAAGAAGCGCCCCCGCCTAACGCCGGGCGAGATGGAGGACATTTCGGTACAGCCCGCGCAGCTGGCGGCGCTGCCGGAGGGCGCGGAACTGACGGTTGAGATTGTTGCTAATACTATTCCTTGATAAAAAGCGTTGCTGCTTAAACGAAAATTAGCATAAACTATACGTTTTGTGCCGCGCAAAAACCTGAAAAGGATGGATCACAAGGATGACCAGAAAAATCATTTGCGTTGCCTGCCCGCTGGGCTGCGAGGTGCTCGTGGAATTGAATGAAGCGGGCGAGTTGCAGCAAATCTCGGGCAACAATTGTAAGCGGGGAGTCAGCTACGCCCAAGCTGAATGCACCCACCCGACGCGCCCTTTCACCTCCACCGTGCGGGTGGAGGGTGGCAACCTGCCATTGGTGAGCGTAAAATCCGCCGAACCCATTCCAAAGGCTATGATGCTGGCCTGCGCGGAGGCGACAAAGCGGATCGTCGCAAAAGCGCCCGTCGCCATGGGGGACGTTGTGCTGGCTAACGCCGCCGGAACAGGGATCGACTTACTGGCGACGAACCGCGTCGACGTTTAAATGAGGTTGATGGGAAACGCCAGCTCCATCCGCTTGGTTTTCCCCGGGTTTTCCGCAGTGCCTGTGAACCATGTAAACACGGCCGTTCCGGTATATTGCCCGGCGGGGAACCACTCGATATTCTCCAGATCAAGGGTCATCCCATTATTTTCGCGGGGAGTACCGGGCAGAAAACGGATGGTCTCGGTAAAGGTTTCACCCGGCTTTAGCTTTTTGATCCGAAAGTCCGCCGTATACAGTTTACCGTAGGTGTCCATGTCAATGAACCCGGGCGGGATGGTCACGGGGATCTCGAAATGCATGTTGGAAGCGCCGCTGGCCACCCCATAGTTCACCGTGCGCAACGTGGTATTGGTAATTGAAGCTTTGACAGTAAAGGGTTCGCCTGTATAATGGTGCTGATATCCACTGGCGACACGCAGCAACAGCCCTTCCTTTTCGGTCTCGCAAAGCATCGAGATGGGCGGTCTGGTTTTTGAGAGCGACTCCGTTACGCTTGAGGATGGACTGGAAGTGGGTCGATCGAACCGACCGGTTGTCACCACTGTGGGCGGGGGTACGGTTTCGGTTGTGCCAGAGGTTTGGGCAGCGGTGCGCTCGGTTGTCTCCATGGCCGTACTGCCGGTTGTACCGACTGCGGTTTCACCGGTGACGGTATGTTCACCTGCTGCGGCACCCGCGCCGGTTATGCCCACAGACGCCCCGGCCTGCGCGCCCGCCGCTTCGCCGCAGCCGCCAAGCAGCGCCAGACAAACCAGCGCAGCGGCAAAGGCAGTGATTTTTCTATTCATACGCGCCTCCTTTCCCTACTGCTTCTTTGTCGCATATGAGGCATTATTTTCCTCATAAAAAGCGCGAAATCAAGGAAATTTTGGGTTGCATTCGACTAAATGGCAAGCGCAGGCGCGAATTGCGCTTCCGCAACATCAATCAAAAGGGGGAAGCAATGTGTCAAAAAAACCATTTGCGCTGATCGCGGCGCTCCTCTGCCTGGCCCTGCTCGGCGGTTGTGGCCAGGCGGTTGGCACATCAAATACCGCGACCGGAACTGTTACAGACACGAACACGCAGGCGAATGAAAGCGCCACCCAAAACTTCGGCACGTCCGCCGAGGCCAGCACGGCCGGTACCACTGCCGAGAACACGCAAAGCACGAGCGCACCGGAAACAAGCAGCGCAACGACAACAAAACCCACCACAACAAATGAGCGGAAGATACAAAAGATGCTGAACACACAACGCTTTGTTTCGCCTGCGGCGGGTGCGAACGACTTTGCCTTCCGGCTGAGCAGGGCACTGTTACAGACCACCGGCAAGAAGAACTTTGTCAGCTCGCCGTACTCGGTATGGCTGCCGCTGGCGGCGCTGGTCAACGGCACGGACGCGGCGCACCGGCCCGCGCTGCTGGCATCCCTGGGCGCGGAGGGGTTCAGCGAAGACGAGCTGGACGACGCGGCGGCGCAAGCCCTTGCCGCCCTGACCCATGCGGAGCAAAAAGGCTCGGAGTACTACCACAATCCGCTGCAAATCGCCAACGCCGTGTTTGTGGATAAGAAAGCGAAGCTGAAGCCGAGCTTTGCGCAAAACTTTTCCGTTAACTACATGGGCAAGGCGTTTGCGGTTGATTTTAGCTCGCCCGGCGCGGTGAAGACAGTCAACGATTGGGCAAGCAAAAACACCAATGGCTTGATCAAGGAAATCATCAAGGAATTTGACCCGGCAACCGTCGCGGCCATCGCCAACGCCATCTATTTTTCGGATCGCTGGGAACGGGAATTCAATCCGGATCAGACAAAGAAGGATACCTTCCACGGAACGAACGGCGATTCAGAGGCGCACTTCATGCTGCGCGAGGGGAACAATCAGGCCTATTATGAGGACAGCAAACTCCAGGCCATGCCGCTTGAATTCAAGACCGGAGGCGGCCTTTGCATCCTGCTGCCCAAGGCTGGCAACGCCAATGCGCTGCTTTCTTCGATGGACTCTGCGTATTTTAAGAAAATACAGAGCGACGCAAGCCCGGCGACGGGCAAATTGCTGCTGCCGCGATTTTCGATTGACAGCGGCAGCATGAAACTTGAAGATGCCCTGACGGCGCTGGGCGTGCCGCTGTTTGACCCCGCAGCCTCACCCTTAAACGGCGTACTGGAAGGAAACATTCCCCTTTACCTTTCCGGCGCGGTGCAAAAGGCCGTCATCAAGGTCGATGAAAAGGGCACGACCGCCGCCGCCGTCACGGTAATGGTGATGACAGGCGCCGCGTTGCCGAAACCAACCCCGCCCTTCAGCATGATCTGCGACAGGCCATTCGCGTTTGTTCTCTATGGCGATGGCGGGCAGATTCTCTTCACCGGGGTTGTGAACCAGTGCTAATGGAACGCATGCTGGGGCGACTTTCCCCGGTCACCCGCAGCATCAAAATATCAAAGAACGAGCACCTCCCAGCTAAGCCGGGGGGTGCTCATAAATAGCAGTGTATATTAGTTTTCCGCGTATGCGCTCGGACTTCATCAAAGCAATGCTTTCCGCTGTCTCGCCGAAGGGGGCGATCACCCACGGTTGGGCGGCGGTCACGATCTCGCGCCCCAGGGTAATATGCGGGCTATATCTGCGCTGTTCCAGGGCAAAACCTCGGCTGCGCAACTGCCCAGCCAGCGACCGCTGCAACGCGAGCAACGCGCCGCTTTCGCGAACACCCGCCCACCAGATATCGCCGCCCTCGCGCCGGAAGCGCCCGACCCGGTCAACGGCGATCTCCGGCGGATTGAAATCCATGCGCGCCATCGCCTGCCGCGCCATGGCGGCCTGCCGGGCATCGCATTCGCCCAGGAAGGCAAGCGTCAGGTGCAGGTTCTCGGGCGGGCTGAAGTTGCCGCGTTCCGATTGGATGCGCAGCGCATCCCGCAGGGCTAACAGCTCGGCGATGATCTCCGGCGAAAAGTTGATGGCGATGAACAGCCGCATCGGCTTACCCCAGCGCTCGCGTCAGCCATTTGACGGGCGAGAGTAGGGCCAACAGCAAGAATTCCAATGTATAAGGGATCCATTGCAGCACGTCTTCGAAGTTCTTATATGGGCTGCCGATTTCGGAGCCGGAGCGCAGGGACAGCTGCCAATAGGTGATCAATTTCTTTTCGTAGCTCCAGGGCTTGGCTTCGTCCAGCGTAAAGAGCGTCGCGCCGCGAACGGGCGCCGCGTTATAGGAGCCGTCGAAGGTCGCGCCGGAGATCTGTTCGATGTTGATGCCGCGCATGGGGGCGGTGAAATTGTTGACGTGGTCATGACCGGAGATCATGGCCATCACATCGCCCTGCGCCACCAGAGCGTCGAACTGCCCCTGCGTAAAATGAGGCGGGCAGGAGGGTTCCATCACGTAACCGTCAATCTTCAGAAAATTGGGCATCGGGCTGCGCACTTTGCCCAGATATTCCTCGAAAAAAGAGATCTCGAAAGGTAGCTCAAAAGGCAGGCTGTAATAGTCGTCATAAATTTCCGGCACGATGATGTGCTGGAACAGCAACGATGGAACCGGTTTGCCGCCGTTTTGCGCCTTCAGGGCGTCGCTGGCCGCCGTCGTCCAGTCGATCTGGTTTTGGCTGACGACCCGATAGCCTTTGCCGTCCGGCCCACGGCCTGTGCCCGCGTCGACGAAATATAGGTTGGAGACAATTTTTTCAGCGTTTCCGCTGCCGTAAATCGGCAGGGTATAGTTGCCGCAGCCATCCACTGCTGCGCCTTCGTCAATGGCCAGGCAGAGCTCACCGCCGATCTCGTGATACATCCGCATCACGTCTTCAATGGAACCGGCCTTATATTCGGGGTCATGGTTGCCGAAGACCAGCGCGAACCGCTGCTCCCGCTCCAACAGAGGGGAAAGCAGCAGCGCAATGGCCGCGCGCTCAGCCTCTTCACTCTCCCCGGCGGAGCTATAGACGTTATCCCCCAAAAAGACCACAAGATCGGGCTGGGCCGCGTCGATGGCCTCGCCCAGGAAGGTGATCAGCTTGGGCTGGGGCGCCGCAGTCAGGTGCGTGTCGGCAAAGGTGAGGATCTTGAACTTGCCGTCGCTGCCATATTGCAGTTTTGGCGCGGCAGGTGCCGCAAAGGCGGAAAGCGCCGCCGCCGAAAGGCAGAGCGCCGCAGTGCAGAGGATCGCCAGCAATTTTTTCGCATATTTCATATCCCATTCTCCTTTGCTCTTCGGTTAGACCGCTTTAGCGTTTTCATAAACAAACTGTGCGACCTGGCCCTGCATGACGTAAATAACCGCGCTGCGCCTGCCACCGGGGAAGCGATAGGAAAAAACCTGATCGTCGGTAACGCTGGTGTCCATCCCATACTGATCGCGAAGGCTTTGCGCCAACTGGGTAAGCTGCTCCGCTGTCACGCTCATGTTTTCCTTCGCGGCAACGGCATAGACAAATAGCTCCTGCGAAGTGCTTTCTTTAACAGAATCCGTTACGTATTCATCCCAACTCTGCGTAATCGTGTAGTCTTTCAGGAACTGTTGACGGCTGTAAGTCGAATTTTCATCCATGCTTTTGCCCTGAGCCTCAAGCATATCCGCGTTGGCTTTCTTTTCTTTTTCGGGCAGCTTAATGATTTTTGCGTTGCCATAGGCGGCTTCATAAGCGGCCTGCATATCTTGCGACTGCGCCATCTGCTTGCGGGTGTCGTCTTCCAGCTGCGCCACGGTGGTCAACTGCCCCTGCGTCAGGGTGTTGACTTTTTCGTCGGTAATGCTATAGGTGCCGATTTTGTGAATCGTACAGGTAAACGTGGCTTCTTTTCCCTGAAGCTCCGAGGTCTGATAATTTTCCGGGAAGGTGACGGTGAAGTCAAACTTTTTTCCGATCGGCTTGCCGATCAGCTGATCTTCAAATCCGGGGATCATACCGTCGCTGCCAACTACCAAATCGGCGGATTTTTTGTTGCGTGTCGACATACCGTCGAGCGTTTCTTTCGAGACGCCGTCCGCATTGCCGTCAAAATCAAATTCAATCACGTCGCCCTTTTCGACCTTGGCCTTGCCGGGGGTCTGCACGACTTCGACAATCAGGCCTTCGGGAACCTCGCTTCCCGATTGAGAGGCGCCTTGGGCGGCGTAATCGAATTGCATCTTCATCCCCGCCAAGGTCTCGGCTGCGGAAAACGAACCGGCCGCGCTTCGGTATTCCACACCCTTATACGTTCCCAGTGTGATGTATTTGCTCAGATCAGGGTAGTCGTAGTACTTTTCAATCTGCGATTGCCCGGCTGCGGTTGTGCCCGCCGGCGCAGTGGTGGCACCCGTAGTCGTCTGGTTGTCCTTGCCTTTGGAAGAGCAGCCGGCAAGACTCAGCGCTGCCAGCAGGGCGGCCAAGACCAGCGCGACTCCGCGAATTTGTTTCTTTTTCATCATTTCGGATCACCTTTCTTGCATCGCTTTATGCATATGTAAATACAGTATACCACCTTTTTGCAAAGAACGCAATGAATTCCTGCAATTTGCATAAAACGCGAATTTTGCAGCTTTTTTCATTCGCCGCAGCAATTAGGGGCATTCTATTTTTGTTGACGATTGCTTTTTCGCGCGGGCGGTGCTATAATAGCGTCAAACGGGTCGTTTGCCGCATTGGGAAAAACCGTGCCGGTTTTTCAGAATCGCGCCTTGATCTATGACGCAATAGCGTCAAACGGGTCGTTTGCCGCATTGGGAAAAACCGTACCGGTTTTTCAGAATCGAGCCTTGATCTATGCTACAATCGCGCCTTGATCTATTATATAATAGTGTCAAACGGGTCGTTTGCCGCATTGGGAAAAACCGTACCGGTTTTTCAGAATCGCGCCTTGATCTATTATGTAATAGCGTCAAACGGAAAGCCATTCGCATCAAAAAACAATCTACCCCAAGGAGGACGAAAATCATTGCCATTGGCTAAGAATAATACCACGCCACAGCGTGCCCTGTTGGGCGCGGTGGATACCGGCGCGTTTGACGCGGAAGTGTCGATGGAGGAGTTGGCGGAGCTGGCCGCAACCGCCGGGGTCGAGGTGGTAGCCCGCGCTGTGCAGAGCCGCTCGGCCCCGGACCGCGCGACCTACTTCGGCGCGGGAAAGCTGGAAGAAATCAAAGAACTGTTTGCGAAGGAGGAGTGTAATCTCCTGCTTTGCGATGACGAGCTTGCCCCCGCGCAGCAGAAAAACCTTGAAAAAGCGCTGGGTACCCGCGTAATCGACCGCACGATGCTGATCCTGGATATCTTCGCCGAGCGGGCGCGCAGCAGCGAGGGTAAGCTCCAGGTTGAGCTTGCAACGCTTAAATATAGCCTGCCCCGCCTGACGGGGCAATGGATGGGCCTTTCGCGCCAGGGCGGCGGGCTGCGCGCCCGAGGTGCGGGCGAATCAAAGCTCGAGACAGACCGCCGGTACGTGCGCGGCCGCATCCATCGTTTGGAACAGGATCTCGCCGCACTACAAAAACGCCGCAATTTGCTGCGCGGCAAGCGGAACAAGGCCGGAGTTGAGACCATCGTAATCGTCGGCTAGACCAACGCCGGGAAATCAACCCTGATGAACGCCCTGACGCAGGCAGGCGTATTGGCGGAGGATAAACTCTTTGCCACGCTCGACCCCACGGCTCGCGCACTGCGCCTGCCGGATGGCCGCAAAGTGATGCTCATTGACACCGTCGGCCTGGTGCGCCGCCTGCCCCACCACCTGGTGGAGGCGTTTCACTCCACGCTGGAAGAGGCTACGGCGGCGGCGCTGGTGCTCAACGTGTGCGACGCCTCCAGCGCCGAGTGCGGCGAGCACCTGCGGGTGACAGTGGAGCTGCTGCGCGACCTCGGCTGTGAAAAAGAGGGCGTACCGGTGCTGCGGGTGCTGAACAAATGCGACAAAATGACCCCGGGGCAGCGGGAACTGCCGCTCATTGGGGGCGGCGTCCTGATCTCCGCGCTGACGGGCGAGGGCCTGGAAGCGCTGTTGGAACGCATCGCGCTCGAACTGCCGCCGCAAAGAAAACAGGTGCAATTGCTGCTTCCCTATAGCCTTTCGGGGCTGGGTGCGCGCTTCCGCGAAGAGGGCCGCGTGCTTGCGGAGGAATTTCGCGAAGACGGTATCTACTATGAGGCCGTGCTTCCCTTCCGGCTGGCGGATGAGGTTGCGGCGTACTTGCTGTAGTAATACAATCACGAAAAGGAGCCTTCACAATGCCAATAACCATTCTTTTTCAGGGCGACAGCGTAACCGATTGCGGCCGACGTGAACGCGGAGCGAACCCGATGGGGCGCGGCTACGCCTCGTTTGTTCAGGCACTTGCCGAAGCGGCACGGCCGGGTCAATTCGCGTTTCTCAACCGTGGGATTTCCGGTAACCGGGCCAAAGATTTGCGCGCGCGCTGGCAAGTGGATTGCCTTGCCCTGCGCCCGGATGTTGTCAGCATCCTGATCGGGATCAACGACACCTGGAGGCGCTACGATAGGAACGACCCCACCGATGACGCCGCCTTTGAGACGGACTACCGCGCAATTCTGGAGCCGCTGCGTGCGGCGGGCAAACAGTTGCTGCTGATCACTCCCTTCCTGTTGGATATAAGCGCACAGGTCAGCCGTATGCGGGAAGACCTGCAGGGCAAGCAGGCGGTGGTTCGCCGCCTTGCGGAGGAATTTGGCGCGACGCTTCTCGACGCTGACGCGCTCTTTCAGCGGGCCTGCCAAGAGCAAAACCAAAATCCGGCCGATTTTGCGGCGGACGGGGTGCATCCGAGCGAAGCCGGGCATCGACTGCTGGCCCAGGCGGTGTGGGAGACGATCGGCGCAATGCTCTGATATTTCTGTTGATGAGCTGATGAGCCGCATTACTTACTGAACAAACCACTGAACAAAAGCACCTCCGGCGCTATGCGGCGTCGGAGGTGCCTGTGCATTGTATAGGTCTAACCCATCTGCGCAAACAGCTTTTTATTTGCGCCATATAACTGCTTGAACACCGCAAAGTTTTTGTCATAGGCCGTTTTGTTGGCCGCGTTGGGCCGAAAAGTCTTCACCGCCGGGATCAGGCGCTTGGCCTGCGCCACGTTTTCAATGCAGCCTTGCCCAACGGCGATCAGCACAGCCGCGCCCACGCTGCCCACGTTTTGGGGGCTGGCCACGGTCTCAACAACCCGGCCCGTGCAGTCGGCCACCATTTGGCACATGACGTCAGAAAGCGCGCCGCCGCCAACGAAGCGCACCGGGTTCGAAGTCTTCGTCTTCTTTTCCTGGGTCTCCAACATCCAGCGCAGGTGAAAAATCACACCTTCCACCACCGCGCGGATCATCTCGGTCTTGCCGGTCTCCAGACTGATATTGAAGAACATGCCCCGCGCCTTCGGATCCTCAAACGGGCAGCGGTTGCCGTGCAGCCAGGGGGTGAAGATCACGCCGCCCGCGCCGATGGGTGCCTGCGAAATCACTGCCATCAGGTAGTCATACAGGTTGGTATAGACCGTCTCCATATCCGGCGTTTTATGCTTGAGGTCAAATTCGCGGCTGAGATAAAGATTGATCTCGTCCAGCGCGAGGTGGTCTTTGACCCATTCGACGCACTTGCCGGCGGTCTCCTGCTCCGCGAAATAGTTGAAGCTGTTCTCCTGCGCGCCGACGATGGCGGCGATCATCGCGCCGGCATCCACCATGCTTTTGCCAACGACAGTGGAGACCCAGCCCGAGGTGCCGGAATAAATATGGGTGTCGCCCAGCGCCACAGCGCCCGCGCCCACGCCCACCAGCGAGGCGTCGCCGCCGCCGCCATAGACAGGGATGCCCTCGGCCAATCCAAGCTCCTCGGCCTGCGCGCGCCGCAGCCTGCCGACCTCCGCCGTGCAGGGGATGATCTCCGCCAAATGCGCGGGGTTTACGCCCAGCATCTCGGCGATCTCCCGGCTCCAGCCCCGGCGGCCTTCGCGGATATCATATAGCAGCGTGGCGAACGCGGAATCGGGCGTCATGACGCAGCGCCCGGTCATGCGGGCGATGATGGCTTCCTTGACGTCCAGCCATTTATAGGTGCGGGCAAATGCCTCCGGCTCGTGGGCCTGCACCCACTTATATTTCCAGACAGGATCCTTCACGCTGGCAGCCACCGCGCCGGTGACCCGCAGAGATTTCAAGAGCCGTACGACGTTCGCGCCCGCAATCTGCGGCCCGAACGCCATGCCCTTTTTCAGTTCCTCGCCTGCCCGCTGATCCATATAACTCATGGCGCGGCGCACAGGGACGCCCTCTTTATCCACCAGGACGAGGCCCTGCATCTGCGAACAGAAGGAGATGCCCGCGATTTCAGCGGGGCTCAGGCCGGTCTCGGCCAGCACTGTTCGGGTCGTGTGGCACATGGCGGCCCACCACTCGTCGGGCTCCTGCTCCGCGCCGCCGCCCGGTAAAACATAAAGCGCATAACCGCCGCTGGCACCCGCCAGCAATTCAATCTGCTCCCCGATGCGGAACAGGCAGGTCTTCACGCCGGTGGTGCCGATGTCATACGCCAGAGCATACATAAAGGTAACCTCCGCTGTTATTCTGAATTGTTTTCAAGAAAAGAATTACTTCAGCGCCGCCTTAAAGAATTTCAGCATCTGCGCCACGACGAAATCGTCCTGGTTCAACGCGTCAGCCCCCGCATAAATTTTCAGCCGTTCGGTGTGGTATTCGCAGGAATAGGTGAATTGCAACATAATGAAAAAGCTGTTGAGCATATAAGCCGTAAAGTCCGCGTCAATGTCGGCGCGAACGTCGCCCGAAGCCTGGGCCTCGCGGATCGCCTGGCGGTAAATGCGCGCGGTGACGGACTCAATCTCAGCCGCCAGACGGGCGGCTAAACCTGGGTCGGTCTGGGCCGTCGCGCCCTGATAGAGCTTTATGAGCAACTGCTCCTTGCGCGAGAATCGCTGAATCTCACGGATGATGCGTTCGGCCTTGACGATGATATCCTCCCGCGTTTGGGAAAGCGCGGTGAGCAAAGCTTCCATTTCGGCGATGCTGTTGTGCATCACCGCGAGATAAAGCGCCTGCTTGTTCTCAAAGTATTGGTAAAGCGAACCGACACTGACCTCCGCCCCCTGGGCGATGGCGGACATTTTGGCCGTCTCGTAGCCCTGCAAGGCAAAAGCCTCCCCCGCCGCGCGGAAGATACGCGCCTGTTTTTCAGCGGGCAGGTGGAGGAAGGTATCGCTGAAATGGCTGGGGTTGTGCGGCTGCACACGGCACTCCCTTTCTTTTCTGAGCGTGAACACCATCTTACGGTTTATTATCGCACAGCGAAAGGGGGAAGTCAAGTTTTGTTTGAATGCGACGCTTCGTTGCGGCAAAGCACTGGATATTTTAAACCTTTGGCGCATTCGCAAAAACCGTGCCGGTTTTTCTTGAACCTACGTTTGATCTATGATATAATAACGCAAGCTCATCCAAAGAAAGGCTTGCTTATGCGCCTGAAATCGCTTGATATCCACGGCTTCAAATCCTTCCCCGATAAGACCCGGCTGGAATTCGGCCCGGGGGTCACCTGCGTTGTCGGGCCGAACGGCTCCGGGAAGAGCAACGTCGCCGACGCCGTGCGCTGGGTGTTGGGCGAGCAGTCGACCAAACAACTGCGCGGCGCGAAAATGGAAGACGTCATCTTCAGCGGTACCGGCCAGCGCCGGGCCCTGGGGCTGGCCGAGGTTACGCTGCACCTGGATAACACCGACCGCAGCCTGAGCCGCGATCAGGACGAGGTCTCCGTCACCCGGCGGCTCTATCGTTCCGGTGAAAGCGACTACCAGATCAACGGCCAGAGTTGCCGCCTGCGCGATATCTATGAGATGTTCATGGATACCGGCCTTGGGCGCGACGGGTATTCCCTCGTCGGTCAGGGCCGGGTGCAGGAGTTGGTCTCGGCGCATTCCGCCCAGCGGCGTGACATGCTGGAGGAAGCGGCGGGCATTTCGCAATCCCGCTATCGCCGTGAGGCTGCACTTAAAAAGTTGGATCAGGCGGAGGAAAACCTCATCCGCCTGCGTGATATTTTGCTGGAACTGGAGGGCCGTGTCGGCCCCCTGAAAGCGCAGAAGGAGAAGGCGGAGGTCTTTCTCAAGCTGGCCGAACGGCGCAGGGAACTTGAGATTGGCTTGGCGCTGCATACCATCGCGCAGTCCGTTGAGACGCTGCGAGAGCAGGAGCATAAAATCACCAAGGCGAAGGCGGAATATGGCCTCTGCGAACAGGACCTGGAACGCCTGGAAGAGGAGACCCGGGCCTTGCAGGCGCAGGCGCAGGAATTCACCGTTCAGGCCGAGGCGCTGCGCCGGGAGCGCGCGGCGCTGGAAGAGGAGGCCACGCGCCAGAGCGGCGAGATCGCCGTGCTTGAAAACACCATTGAGCATAACAAAAACGCTATTGAACGCCTTGAACAGGATCGAACCTGTGCGGCCGAAACGCGGCAACAACTGGGAGAACAGCTGAAAGGCATGGAAGAAGAGGTCTTGCGGCTCCGCGCGGCGTGGGGTGAACAGAATGACAAGGGGGAAACCCTTACAAAAAGCAGGACGGAACTTCAACATAAATTTAATGATTTAGCGCGACAAGGCGATAAGCTTTCCGCGTGCCGGAATGCCTTGAGCCAGGCGCTTTCCGGGCAGCAGGTGGCGCAAAGTTCGGCGCTGAGTTCCGAAGGGGAGCTGCGGCAGCGAATCGAGAGCATCGAGCAGGCCAGCGCAGGGCGGCAGGAGCAGCGCCGGGAGCTGGAGGCGGAGCTTGTGC
>JAVBOZ010000020.1:0-5776 GCA_031549985.1 Oscillospiraceae bacterium
CAATGATGATCTAACCGCCGCAGGGACGTGTCCGTGGCGCGCACCTGCGTAGGGGCGGCGTCAGGCCGCCCGCAGGCACCGAAACGATGATGTGTATCTCTCTTTTTGTCTACTCTTCTAACAAAAATAGTGTAAAATCTAAATGGGGGGGCGGGCGCTTGTTTGGTTATGTACGCATACACAAGCCGAGCCTGACCTGCGGCGATTTTGAGCGCTACCGGGGCGTCTATTGCTCCCTTTGCGGCGCACTGGGGCGGCGTTACGGCCCCTTTGCGCGCCTCGGCCTAAACTATGATATGACCTTTCTTGCGTTGCTGGCGCTGGCGCGGGAGCCGGAATGCCCCGGCTTCGCGAAAGGCCGCTGCCCCTTCCGCCCCTGGAAGCGCTGCCTGCGCTGCGGAAAAGGGGGCCGCGCCCTTGCGTGGGCGGCGGATGCCTCCATGGCGATGCTGTGCTGCCATTGGCGCGATACGTTGGACGATGGACGCTGGTATGAAAAACTGTTCTGGGCGATCCCCGCGCCGTTTTTTCTCTGGTGGAGCGCACGGGTACGCAGACGCGCACCGGAAATTTGGCGCATCACCGCGACAGCGGTAACGGCGCAGCGCTTGATCGAAAGCGAATCTGCGCCCGGCCTTGACGCAAGCGCTCACCCAAGCGCCCACGCGCTGGGTGCGCTGTTGGCGCTGGCGGGCGGCGGGGAGGATCCCTCGCTCTATCGTCTTGGATATCTGCTGGGCCGCTGGGTCTATATCGCCGACGCGGCGGACGATTACCTAAAAGACGCACGTAAGGGGAACTTCAACCCCTTTCAATCGCTGCCGGACTGGAAGACGCGCAGCCGCGAGGCGCTCAGGGCGACGCAAGCCCACCTGCTGGAGGCCTGGGCACAAGTCTCGGTACAGCGCTTCCGGCCGATACTGGAGAATATATTGACGCGCGGCCTGCAGGCTACGGAAAGGCGCCTCTTCGACACCGCAGAAAAGGAGGGCTCGGGGCATGAAGAATCCATATGACATTCTGGGAATCCCGCAGGACGCGAACGAAGCGGCGCTGCGGGAAGCCTACCGCAGCCTTGCCCGGCAGTACGAAGACAACCCCCGCAGGATGGATGAAATCAACAATGCCTATGACAGCATCATTCTGGCAAGGGGGAGCGGCGGTTACGCGGCCGGTGGGGGCGGGCAAAGCCAGCCTGCGGCGGAGCAATACACTGCCGCACCCGACTTTGGCGACGTCCGCAGGCGCATTCAGGAAGGCCGGTTTGACGACGCCCTGACGCTTCTTGACGGCACGCCACAGCAACGCAGGACTGCCGAGTGGTATTACCTCAAGGGCTGCGCTCAGCGGGGGCGCGGCTGGTTGGAGGAGGCGGAAAAGCTTTTTTACGCGGCGGCGGAAATGGATCCCGGGCAGCGCGAATACCACTCTGCCTACGAGGATATGCGCAGCCGCCGGGTCGGCCGTCAGAATGGGCAGACGGCCCGAAAAAGAAGTGACGACGACGGTTGCTGCACGATCTGCGGCGGCTTGATTTGCGCCGACTGTTGCTGCGAATGCCTGGGCGGCGACGGCTGCTGCTGAAAGGTGAAAGGAGCGGATACATACCCATGCACCAAACCAAGAAGGTGGCCCTCAGCGGGGTCTTTGCCGGTCTGGCGCTTGCGTTGATGTGGTTGGTTTCCCTTGTCCCGGCCATGGACTACGCGCTTCCGGCGATGGCGGGTCTCGTGGCCATCCCGATCATTCCGGAATTGGGGCGCGGCTGGGCAGCGGGGGTTTATCTAACCGCAGCGGTGCTTTCGATGCTGCTGCTGCCGAATAAAATTGTGCCGCTGCTTTACGCGGCTTTTTTTGGTTATTACCCCATTCTTAAGTCTTTTTTGGCGCAGCGCCTGCCCGGCTGGGCGCAGCGTCTGTTGTTGCTGCTGGTGTTCAACGCGGCGGCGGTGGGCAGCGTCTACATCGGTGCGCGGCTGTTTGGGCTGGAGCTGGAAGAGATGCCAGCCTCGTTCGGAATCTACGCGCCGCTGGTGATGCTTGCGGCGGCAAACTTTGCCTTTCTTCTGTTTGACTTTACGGTTGGCAATATCTCCCGCTTATATGAAAAAAAATGGAGGAAAAAGTTACAAAGGGCGCTGCGCGGCAATTGACAAACCCGCGCGGCTCTGGTATTATAAAGATTATAATGCCGGACTATTTGTACATTAGAAGGAGCCTGAAGCATGACTGCAAAGGAACTGCGAGAGAGATATGTCAATTATTTCCTGAATCATGGGCATAAGCAAATTGCGTCCGCCTCCCTGATCCCGGAGAATGACCCCACGGTGCTCTTCACCACGGCGGGGATGCACCCCCTGGTTCCCTACCTGCTGGGCGAAACCCACCCCGCCGGTCGGCGGCTGGTGGATCACCAAAAATGCCTGCGCACGGGCGACATTGATGAAGTGGGCGACGCCAGTCACCTGACGCTGTTTGAGATGCTGGGCAACTGGTCGTTGGGCGATTATTTCAAGGCGGAATCGATCCCCATGAGCCACGTGTTCCTGACCGAGGTGCTGGGTATCCCGCAGGAGAAGATATCAGTCACCGTCTTCGCGGGGGATGAAAGCGCCCCGCGCGACGAAGAGAGCGCCGACATCTGGAAGAACCTCGGCTATCCGGAAGAGCGGATTTATTATTACGGCAAAAAGGAAAATTGGTGGGGACCCGCCGGGCTGACCGGCCCCTGCGGCCCTGACACCGAAATTTTTTTCGACACAGGCAAACCGGCCTGCGGTGAAGGCTGCGAACCGGCCTGCCACTGCGGCAAATACGTGGAAATCTGGAACAACGTCTTTTTGCAGTACAACAAAGACAAGGAGGGCAACTTCCCTCCTCTGCAACAGAAGTGCGTTGACACCGGCCTGGGGCTGGAGCGCGTGCTGGCCATTATGAACGGCAACGCCAGCGTCTATGAGACGGAGCTTTTCTGGCCCGCTATTCAAAAGATCGAGGCGCTGACCGGCACCAAGTATGACGACAGCACCCAGCGTGCTTACCGCATCGTCGCCGACCATCTGCGCGCCGCGACGTTTATCTTGGGCGACGATAAGGCCGTCTCCCCCTCCAACGTCGATCAGGGCTATATCCTACGGCGGCTGATCCGTCGGGCTTACCGCTATCTTAGCCAAATGAGCGCACCCGCCGGAGCGATGGCGGAAATCGCGGCGGTGTACCTTGCCCAATACGGCGAAGTCTACCCCGAACTGGCCCGCAACAGCGCCTTCGCGCTGACGCAGCTGGCCAAGGAGGAAGAGAACTTCGGCAAGGCGCTCGAACAGGGGCTGCGCATGGCCAACAAATACCTTGACCGCGCACAGGGCGCGCGACTGGGCGGCGAAGACGCCTTCCGGCTATATGACACCTACGGTTTTCCGCTGGAGTTCACGGTCGAACTTGCGAATGAACGCGGCGTGGAGGTTGACACGCAGGGCTTTGAGGCGCTCTTTGCCGAGCATCAGGAAAAATCACGCGCAGGGGCGGCGCAGAAATTCAAGGGCGGTTTGGCCGACCAGAGCGACGCCACCGCGAAGCTCCACACCGCTACGCATTTGCTGCATGCGGCACTGCGCAAGGTGCTGGGCGAAGGCGTATTCCAGCGCGGCAGCAACATCACCGCCGAGCGTCTGCGCTTCGATTTTTCGTTTGACCGCAAGATGACGCCCGAGGAGGTGGCCGAGGTGCAGCGCCTTGTCAATGAAGCCATCGCCGCCGGAGCGGAGGTTCTCTGCGAAGAGATGACGGTCGAGCAAGCCAAGGCGCAGGGTGCCATTGGCATCTTCACGGATAAATACGGCGAGCGGGTCAAGGTGTATACCATGGGCGGGTTTTCCAAGGAAATCTGCGGCGGCCCCCACGCGGGCAACATCGGTGAGCTTGGTTCATTCAAGATCGCCAAAGAGGAGGCCAGCTCCGCCGGGGTCAGAAGGATCAAGGCTACGATTACGGGCTGACCGCCGCGTGCGTTTGGCAGCGACCCCGTTCATGAAAGGAACATCGATATGCGCGACTGCGTTTTTTGCAAAATTGCCGCCGGGGAGATCCCCAGCAAAAAGGCATATGAGGATGACGAGGTGCTGGCCTTTTATGACATCAACCCTCAAGCACCCGTGCATATTCTGATCATTCCCAAGGCGCATATCGCCTCCGGGGTTGCGCAGATCGCGCCGGAAAACAGCGCAATTGTTGGCTGTTGCTTTGTGGTGGCCGCCCGGCTGGCCAAAGAGTTGGGCCTTGAAGCGGGGTTTCGCGTTGTGACGAACAACGGCGCCGCCGCCGGGCAGACGGTGCCGCACCTACACTTCCATCTGCTGGGCGGGCGCGAACTCAGCCTGACGATGGGTTGATGGCAAGACCCTTTGCCGTCATCGGCTTCACGATGCTTTTGGTGCTGGCGCTGCTGTTTTTTCTTCCTCCATGGGCGGCTTACATTGCGCTTGGCCTGGGCACCGTCGGGCTGGTGATTTCACTCTGCCTGCGCGGGCGCGTCAAGCGAACGGCTTCAACCGCCGCCTGCGCCTGTGGCTCGTGCGCCCTGGCATGTGTGCTGCTGCTCCTGCAGCTTTCGGGCAGTTACGCCCCGGCGCTGCGGCTGACGGCGGCGGATGTGCGCATCCATGCCGTGGTAGTCAGTCTGCCGGAAGCGCGTTACGGCCGGTATTATTACCGAATCAAGCTGTTGACCATCGACGGAAAACCGGCAAAGGGTATGTCGGTGCGCTTCACCGGGAAGGTGCCGCTCTATGCCGAACCCTACGATGAGATCAAATACACCGGCGATGTTTTTGCTTTGGGTGAGCAGGACGCAGAGACCCTGGAGCGCTATCGTGCCGAGGGAATCTATCTGGGCAGCTACGCGAAAAGCTTTGGGGAAGACCCTGTGGAGGTCATCCCGACCAACGCCCGCCACCCGATGAAGATGATTTTACAACTGCGGGCGCGTATTTTGCGCAACCTACGTGAGGACTACAAGGCCGAGGAAAGTGCTTTGCTGCGGGGTATGCTGCTGGGTGAAAAGAGCGGTATGTCCTATCAGGTTAGCGAGGATTTCCGCGCTTCGGGGATATCGCACCTGTTTTCCGTCTCAGGCGTCCACATGTCCCTGTTGGCATGGAGCGTCTACCGCGCCTTGCAGGCCCTGCGCTGCCCGCGCGTCCCGGCTGCTTGCCTTTGCGCCGGATTTGTGCTGCTGTTTATGGCGCTGACGGGGTTCAGCGCGTCGTGCGTCCGCGCGGGGATCATGATGCTGGTGATGTTGGCGGGCGAATGCGCGTCCAGGCCGCCGGATTCCCTGAATTCCCTTGGGCTGGCCGCAGTCATTTTGATGTTTATTTCGCCCCTTTCAGCCGGGCAGGTGGGCTTGCAGCTCTCCTTCGGCGCGACGCTCGGGATCGTACTGTTCCACAGGCGGCTCTGCGCGCCGGTGCGGGAAAAGAGCAAGGCATGGCCGCAGGGCATGCGCAGGAGTGTCAACGGCCTTTGGAGCAGCCTCTGTCTCTCGCTTGCCGCGATGGCGCTGACGCTGCCGATTTCGCTGCTTCGCCTGCCGGGCAAGGTGCTTTGGATTGCGCCGGTGGCCAATCTGATTCTGGTGCCGCTGGGCGGTGCGGTGATGATTCTCGGCGGGCTTTACGCCATTACCAGACTTGCCTTTCTGCGCGTATTGAGCGAACCGCTGACTGACGCGTTGCTCTGGGGCGCAAAATGGCTGGGGCGGCTGCCGGTACCCGGTTTT